>CABQCM010000063.1 GCA_902462665.1 uncultured Oscillospiraceae bacterium
ACCAAGGGTACACACGTCTACTGGCGACCAAAAGGGCGTTCTCGGCAGCGTCGGAAAGCCCGCTCGCAGTTTGCGACCGAGACTATCCGCCCTTTTGTTCTGCAAGCTAAGCTTTTCCAAGTTGATCGACTATAAAAAAGCGACTAGCAAGGCTGATGAGGCCACCTGGTTGCCGCCCGACAACGAGGACAACATTGTCGGCGTTTTTGTTCGAGCCAATAAACTTTATTTCCTCTTGTCAAGCGATGGAGGAGTAGGTTGATAGGCAAAAAGGCGTACTTAACAATGTAATTTATTTTTAAAAAAGAACATGAAATAGGCATGAAACAATTTCCGTGCCACGTGCACAAAAGATTTGAAAAAAGAACGATGAAAATACAAAAAACGATCTTTACAACTGCCTGGAATTGTGATAAGATACAATTAATTTATGCAACGTAATTAAAAAACTATATAAGAAATATGCAGCTAGAGAAGCAGACCAGGATGTCGAACTGGTTTCCCCATGGAAAGCGTAGGTACATATACGCTTTTTCGTTGCGCATGTCGCCGGTGCGTATGGTGGGGAATCTGGTTTCACATAGGGCGGTCAGAGGGCCGCTCTGTCTTCGCCGTGTCTCTCGTTTGGGGAGCATGGCTTGCGACAACATTTTATTGGGAGGGTATGTCATGCAAAAAGGTTATCTCAGACGTCCATTGGCGACGCTGCTGTCCCTGCTCATGGTGATCGGCATGTTCACCGTGTGCGGTTTTGGCGCGTTGGCCGACGGAGACGTAACCGACATTAAGGTCAAAACCTGGTCGGTTGACGACTTGGATGCCGCCGCACAGGCCACCGGCACCAAGAATGTATTTGACAAAGCAATCTATCACAAGACCGATTACGTAATCGGCGCCCAGCGGGACGATAATACGCCCGGCGGGAACTGGCTGTTCCACTCGCAGGGGCTGACCAACAACAATCACTTCAAAAAAGGCGACACCCTGCGCGTATCGGTCTATCTCAAGGGCGAATTGAGAGGGGCCGGCGCTTGGGGACGCCTCGAACTTGCTTATAATAATGACGGCCAGCTTACGCACCAGATCGAATTCACGCCCGATGTCATTGATCAGATGACCGACGTTGGCGTGGACGGCATCAAAAAGCTGACCTGGGACGTTGAGTTGGATCAGGACGGATATTCCGAGAACGGCAAGCTGATGCAGAGCCGCATCTGGGTCAACGGCGGCGCGTATCTTGCCTGCTACGGCGTGGAGTATTATAACCTGACCACCAATCAGGCCATCTGGGGCATGGATCCGGTAAAGGGAAAGGAAGGCGGCGATGCCAGCACACTGATCACCCGTCCGGCCCTGCGTACCTACTGCACTCATCCGGATGGCAGCGTGCGCGGCGACGCGGGAGAGAACTGGCAGTATACCGCGCAGAATTACGAGGGCGATTTTGCCGATGCTAAGAACGGCGACGTCAATTCGGTGCTCTTTAATAACCTCAGTGCCGGTCAATTGGCTGCCGGCAACTATGTGATGAACTTTGACCTGACCACCAAGTTTGCGTTGGGGACGAAGAAGTTCACCTTCAACGTTTACAGCGGCGAGAACCAAATTGACACCAAAACCCTGACGCAGGGCGATTGGATCGGTCAGGGCTGGTCTCCCGATTCGGGCATCGTGCGCTCCATCAGCCTGCCCTTCACGGTGGACGAGCAGGCGGCCGGTCAGGAAATCACCTTTGAAATCGTCTGCCACAACCAGACCCATTTCACCCTGTTCGGCATGGAGCTGCATCAGCTTGTCTCCGTCGGCGACGCTTTGGCTCAGTGGAGCTACAAAGACCTGCTGGCCGCGAGCGGCCGCAGTCAGATGGGCGTGAACTCCTACTCGGAGGAAGGCAAGAAGGTCATCGGTACGGAAATGTATGAGGGCGACGGCCTCTGGGCGTGCGAGAATATCGCCACTCCCGAAGAGGTTACCCTGAAAAAGGGGCATACCCTGCGTTTGGTGCACAAGTTATATGCCCTCAACGGCAATGTGGACGGTTCGCCCTATTTCCGTATTAAGCTGGCTTCGGATGTTAATGTCAATGTCGTGGACCAAGGCGCTTCTTGGGGCAGCTATTCTACCGACGCTACCAAGTACGATCCGGTGTACGGCTACGCCTATAAAGAGCTTGCTTATGAGTTTACTGCTCCGGAGGAGTTCTTTGAGGGGGCAGACTCCAGAACCGCTCAGCTGATGAACTGGCTGATGGTCGCTGGTCACAACTATGCCAAGGGACCCATTCGGTGGTACGAGAGCTCGCTCTACGATGTGACCGACGGCAATAAGCTGTTGTACACCATCGACGGTGAGGCCATCAACGATTCTCATGCGGGCGGCAACACTCAGCGGCGTACGCTTTACGGCTATGAGCATCAGGCCGAGGTGCCGGTTGGCTATCGTGCTGTTTCCCCCGATCCGAATGGCCAGCAGTGCTGGAGCCGCTTTAACGTGATGTCCGGCGTGGGCGATACGCCGGTCGAGCCGGGCGATAAGCTCGAGGCGGTTGTCGACATCTGGGTGGACAATGGCTATGATGAGACTGAACTGAAATACGGCTTTGAACTGTTCAGCGGTGAGGGTCAACAAATTGACTCGGGAATCCGGCTGAGCGACGACGCTTATAATGCTATCCCAACCCAGTTCCATCCGGAGTATGGCTATGCCTATAAGCGCGTGATCTGCAATTATACGGTTACCGAGGAAACCGGCGCCAGAATCAATGAGCATGGGCTTTATCCGCTGATTGGTACCGATGCCGTCACCAATATGAAGTACGACAAGCATCCCCTGAGCATCTATCGTTACTATGTTTACAACCAGACGAAGAATGTTTATTATGCTGACATCACCGGCGACGACCTGATTTTTATGGGAGGCTCCGGTACGGGCAACGAAGTGATTTGGGCTACCAAGGGCGATATCGCCTATGCTAACGACGGCTTTGTCCGCGCTGGCCAGGATGTTGCCTTTGACGCTCTGACTGCTTCGGCTGGCATGGCTGGCAAGT
This sequence comes from uncultured Oscillospiraceae bacterium, assembly GCA_902462665.1. Lineage (GTDB taxonomy): Bacteria > Bacillota > Clostridia > Oscillospirales > Acutalibacteraceae > CABQCM01. The sequence goes on from CABQCM010000063.1 coordinate 3,050, forward strand.
ATGCCCTGAACTTTGCTGTCGCGGGCGACGAGGGCGCAGAATACACCCTCACTGCCTATGAGAAGAACGGCGAAACCCTAACCCCCATTGCCTCCAAGAGCTTTAACGCTGCCGGCGGCGAGGAACTGGTCGAGCTGGCCTTTAACATCCGTGAGAATCGGGTGGGCAAGGACTTGACCTTTGGCATCGCCACAAAGACCGGCGAACTGGGCGTCAAGACTGTCTCCCTGCAGTATGCGGGCGAGCTGGAAATCGAGACCGCGCATACCTGGAGCGTGAGCGATATCGCGGGCGCTTCGCTGGATGAAAACATGACCTATGAGTTCACCAACCGAATTACCATCGGCGCGAACGTCAAGAACGGCCCCTGGGAGATCTTTTATGGTGGTTATCACTGGACCGGTCCCATCGAAGGTGTGAATAAAGGTGACGTCCTGCGTATGGAGGTTGACCTTGGCACTGCGGAATCGGTGACCAATGTGGACGGTCAGATGGGTACCATGTACCTGTGCAACGACCATGACGATTTGAACTACGTTTCGGACAAGACGACTTACTCCGGCGCGCAGTACAACGCGCTCGAGGAGAAGACCAACGCTGAGTATGGGTATACCTACCGCACGCTGACCGCGAAGGTAACCGTGCCCGATAACGACGCTTTGGTGAACGCCGTCACCACCGGCGGCGGTTTCGACTTCCGGCTGGATACGTGCCAGATTGCCGAAAATGGGCGCAAGGTCTACCGTGCGGCCATCGTCAACGAGACCACGGGCCAGACGGTTTACGAAGTGAGCGGCGCTCAAATCCGCCCGCTGCTCTTCCCGACGGCGCAGAGCACGGATATCACCGTGATCGACGGCTATAAGGAGGAAATTTACGGTCTCGAGGTCAACGGCGATACCAATTTCCCCGCCAGCAACGGCTTGTGGGCCACCATGAATATTCCCGTGTACGGCATTACCTTCGAGGCGGGCCACACGATCCGCTTTGTTCAGAGAATGTATGTGGTGGACGATGCTTTCTCCGGCGCCGGCCCCTTCTTCCGCGTGTATAACGGCCCAACCAAGATTGCCGACGAAAGCATTGGCTGGGATATCTACAAGAATGCCGAGGAACAGATTGATTCCGAGTATGACTACATTTACAAGGAAATCCCCTATGAGGTGGAAATCACCGATGAAACGGCCTGCGCCAACGCGACAATCGAGCATTGGCTGACCGTTCCCGGCGCGAACTACAACGAGAGCGTGATTCAGTTCTATCAGTTTGAGGCTTACGACGTCACCAACGGCGACGAGGCGCTGCTCTATACGCTGGATGGCGCTGCGATTGCCAAGGCCAATAAGTCGGACAACATTGAGTCCCATCCAATTTCCTTTGTGGAAATGAATCCCGAAAAGGCTTCGGCCGTCGTCTTCAGCGCGGACGCTGCGGGCGCTGTGACCAAGCCCCTTTCGGTCACCCTTGCTGATTTGGGCATGGGCGCCGGCGTGTACGAAATGGTGGCAAACAACGCTGAGAACGTTACCGCCAATGCGATTATCACGCTGGGCGAAGACCTTTATACCATCGGTGCGGGCGAGTTTGTCGTCACCGAGGATATTCTCAACGCTCCCATCGGCTTTGTGCTGAACAAAGAGGCGGGCGCTGTGGCGAAAATCGGCGGCGTGGATCTTGTGAAGGTGCGCGACCTGGCTGAGGGCGATACCCAGAACTATCAGGAAGAGCTCGATAAGCTCAATAAAGCTGCTGCCGATGCAGTGATTGCCAAGATTGCGGCTCTGCCTGAGACCGTGGCCCTGACTGACGAGGCTGCGATTGTGGACGCACGCACTGCTTTCGATGCGCTGACTGCGAGCCAGCAGGCTCTGGTGGACAACCAAGAGAAGCTTGAGAAGGCGGAGGCCGATTTGGCTGCGCTCAAGGGCGACAAGGCTGCTGCCGATGCGGTGATTGCCAAGATTGCGGCCCTGCCTGCCGTTGACAGCATTACGCTGGCGAACGCCGAGGCAGTTGATGAAGCGGAAGCGGCTTACAACGCGCTGAGCGACGCCGCTAAGAATATGGTGGACGCGGCTTCGGCTGACAAGCTCACCGGCGCTGTGGCTAAGATTAAGGCGCTTCGCGACGATAAGGCTGCCGCCGAGGCGGTCGAAGCCAAAATTAACGCGCTGCCGGATTCCGTCACCGCGGCCAATAAAGAGGCTGTGGACGAGGCGGAAGCGGCTTATGAGGCCTTGACCGACGCGCAGAAGGCCTTGGTCAGCGAAGAAGCGAAAGCAAAGCTGGATGCCGCTGTCAATGCGCTCAAGGGTAAGTTGGGCGACGTTAACAACGACGACAAAATTGACGCTACCGACGCGCTGATGGCGTTGCAGCATTCGGTCAAGCTCATTACGTTGAATGACGCCCAGTTCCGGGCAGCCAACGTGAATGGCGACGACAAGGTGGATGCTGCCGACGCGCTGCTGATTCTGCAGTGCTCGGTTGAGCTCATCAAAGCCGAGGATTTTCCCGCGGCAAAGAAATAATTTGCTGAAATAAGATGAGCACACGGCGTCGTATGCCGTGAATCATCGCAGCGAGACAGCCAACCTCCGGTACGGCAAAGCCGTGGCGGGGGTTGGTTTTTTTGTCAAGGTAGTATCGTTTGACAAAGAAAAATACGGTTTACCGGCGCGAGACCGGGAGGAAGCAGTGTTGCCCTTGCTGCCGGGTGGACGGCTACCTCTCTAGTCCATTTTCTTCATAGCCAAAAAACTCCGAAGGACCTGTCAACGAAGCAAAAGAGCGATTGGCAAGGCCGCAGGTTGCGGTCGAGCTGTCGCCCGGCCAATGCCGAGAACGCCGCGGACCGCCCTTTGGCTTGGGTACTTCCCCGGTTGTAATCATCAAATGAAACGGACTTTCGGCGGCGGGGAAATGTGTTGACAGCATAAAGAAAGACGCCCCCGGGAAAATCCCGAGGGCGTCGCTGAAAAGGGAGGTCGGTTAGCAGCCACAGCCACAATCGTTGTTGCAACCGCAACCACAGTTGTTAGCAGCGCAGCCGCAGCCACAACCATTGTTGTTACCGCTGCAGGCAACCCAGATGATTACGAGCAGGATGATCCAGCTGCAGCTATTGTTACCAAGGAAATTGCACATTGTGTTTTGCCTCCTTTCAAGCCTTCATTAGCATACTATGACAGAGCGCGGAGTTGGTGACAAACGGGGGAGAGATTTTTAAAAAATTATCTGAGGGCGACCCTGACAGGGGCAGGGGAGGGTGTTTTATACGATAATTCCCTGCTTTGATGTATCCCGACTCACCGCGAGGAAATCAATCGCCCTATAAAATGTAAGAGCCCGGTAACGCGACCGAAGATTTTGGCACAGAACATGGAATGCACCAGGAAAACGCATGATACAGCCAAACGGCGCAGGGGGAAGCGGCGTAACGCGCGCTGTGCTCGAATTGCTTTTCTTGCGCCAAAAACAAAAGAAAAATTGAGATAATCGGTGAAAAGCAGAGATAAACGCGGTTGCGTTTGTAATTTTGACTCTGATTTGACTTTTTCTGACCTTGATATTGTATTTGGAGCGGATTACAATAAGAATTGCAAAAGGTCAAAGAAAGACAAAGTCAAACAACTGCTTTGATGCCGCCCCGAGCCCCCTTTCGCGGGATTTTAAACAAGTGGCAAGCTTTTTGCTCATCCGGAGACAACAGGGCCGCCGAGGCGGCTTTATATCAGGAAAGGTTGGTTGGTATGAGAATCAGCGATTTGGTTTCGCAGCGTATTTTGGAGCTGCTGCAGGCTTCGGAGGACGGCATTGCCGAAATCTGCCGCAACGATTTGGCGGAGCAGATTGGCTGTGTGCCCAGCCAGATCAATTATGTGCTGACCTCGCGTTTTACCCCCGAGCAGGGCTATCTGGTCGAGAGCCGCCGGGGCGGCGGGGGCTACATTCGTATTACTCGGGTACGCATCGACCGTTCTTCCGCCCTGATGCACCTGATCAATACCATTGGCGATAGCTTAGATTGCAATACCGGGCGCATTATTTTGGATAATCTATACCATCAGCAGATGCTGTCGCCCCAGGCGCATTCGCTCATGCGAGCGGCGATGGACGACAAATGCTACCGTCAGGCTGGCCAGCCGGTGCGCGATTCGGTGCGCGCCGCGGTGTTAAAGCAGATGCTTTTGACCATAATATAAATAGGGAAG
>CABQCM010000064.1 GCA_902462665.1 uncultured Oscillospiraceae bacterium
GGGAGCAACAGTACGACACCTGGGGCAGCACGCCCCACGAGGGAAATTGTTATTTTGGCATGGAATTTAGCGGGATATGCGACTTTACGCGGTTCGTTTATCAGACCGGCGTGCATTACCCGGACGGCGGCTGGTTCGTCGGCGATTCCATTCGCCTTCAGGTGAAGCAGGATGACCAATGGATTGAGATGGAGCCCACGAATTATACCGTCACTCCCGTTCTTCCTTCCAGTACCGCAGGAGATGATCGGGAAGGCAGCTTTGCGTCGTATACCTTTGTATTTACCAGCTCGGTGGAGGGCAGCGGTATTCGCATGACTGGGCAGCCGGCGGGCCATGTCAGTTGCGCAGAATTGGCGGTTTACGCCGAGAGAGAACCCATCACTGATCGGACATCGGTCGATATCACCGAGTATGCGACGGCAATCTGCTGCACCATGGATTCCCATGCAGGGGCAGGCAGCTCGGACATCGGGGTAATTACCGATGGCGTCATTCTTTCGGAAGAAACCGCTGCAAATGGCACCTGGTACGATACTTATGGCGAAGCGGAGCATGACGGTGCCTGCTATTTCGGCTTGGAGTATGGGGGGAAAGCGCGCTTTACCTCGCTGTATTTCCAGACCGGCCGGCATTTTGGCGACGGTGGCTGGTTTGTGGGAGATACGATTCGCATCCAAGTGAAAAAAGACGATGTGTGGGTTGATGTGAACTACACGGTTTCCCCCGAGATTCCCGGCAGCACCGCCACCGAGGATCGGGAGGGCAGTTTTGCAGAGTACGCGTTTGTCCTGGACCGCTATGAAACCGGCACCGGCATTCGCATCCTTGGCGAGCCGGGAGGGCACGCCAGCTGTGGCGAGATAGCGGCCTATGGCTTTGGATATCGTGAGGATTTTATTGATTACGAGGGTAAACTAACGCACGATGGACTGCTCGATCGCATCAAAGGCGCACGTCTCGCCGAGGCGATAGGCTATCTTTGGGGACAGAAAATTTCAGGAGACTACACCACCACGATGGTAGAGGGTGTGCTGCCGTCCGCTCCCGCCAACCTGAGCGGTATGTATTCCGCCGAGGATATTTATGGCGAAATCCCCTTTTTAAAGGCGTATGCGTCCAATTCCGAAAGCACCATACAAGATCTGGCCGCCCAATTTGCAGCCAGCAATGCAAACTATACCCACGCGGCCAAGCAGGCGCAGCTTAATCTCAAAGCCGGTCTTTCAGCCAGAGAGGCCGGAGATGCTCGGAACAATCAGCATTATAACGATTACAATTGGGCCGCTCTTTCGAATTTTTACGGCCTGATGTATCCAGGCAATGTCAATCTGGCGGCGGAAAAGGCCTTTGAGGCCGGGCACATCATGGGTTGCGGCGACGGCGCTTATGCGGGCGCTTTTCTAGCGGCCCTTCAGGCTGCGGCATTCACTTGTGACGATGTGGCGGACGCGGTTAACTACGCCATCGAGGTGATCCCCGCCGAGTCGGAGTTCGGGACAATGCTCCGCGAGGTTCGCGAGCTCAGCAGCCGTGCCGAAGCGATGGAAGATGTTTATGATCTGATTTATCTCGGTTGGTACGAGTACGAAAGCTGTCCCGAGCATCTGGGCGAGGCGGAAACCACCGTGTTTACTAACGTAGCTTTTGTGCTGGCCGCGCTTTTGATCGGTAACGGTGATGTCAAGGCGACCGCCGAAGCGGTCATTCGCGCCGGAATGCTCAGCGGAAGCACTGCTTCGAGCGCCTTGTCTGTCCTGGGAACCATGCAGGGCTATGAGAAGATGGGCAGTAAATATAAAAAGGCACTTTCGACCGCTACGGGTACTTATTCGGACTCCGATTGGGATTTTGTCGCGCTGGTCAATGAGAACTTCACCCTTGCTGAGAACATTTTGAAACAACAGGGGACGGTCTACGACGAGGAGAATGGCTGGAAGATCGCTTCGGAGGAAGTCCGCGTTCTGCCGCTGGAGGAATCTCCGAACCTGCCGGCGTTGACGTTGTCAAGCCTACTTGCCGATGACAAAACGGTGGTTCTAACGGCGAACGCTTACTCCCTGACCTTTACCCGCATTGAATCCTATGCATGGGATTTTGGCGATGGAGCGACCGGGAATGAATCCTCATTGGAACACCAGTACGCCGATTACGGTGTTTACACCGTGAGCTGTACCGTTACCGATCGAGAGGGGAAGGCCAGAACCGAACAATGCCAGGTGAATGTGTTGCCTTTGCTGCACGATCACGATGAAATCATTACCACAGCAATCAATCCTCAGGGCTTGGGAAGCAAAGATCTGTCGATTTTGTGCGACGGAATCTATGCGGATGGCGAGGATGAGTCGATCGGTCACATCGACCAATACGATTCCTACGGCACACAGCCGGATGAAAACGGCGATACCTGGTTCGGTTACCGCTATCAATATCGGCATGCCTTTCAGGGGCTGATTTTCCAGGAAGGCATTCATGACAGTACGGGCGGATTTATTCCGAGCGGCACCATGAAGGTTCAGGTGCTGACCGACCAGGGATGGGTTGATGTAACCGGTATGAAGGTCTCTCCCAACTATCCCGATTCGGCCAATTACAAAGCTTTCGGAAAGGATTTTGAGATCTTCCACATTTCCTTTGAACCGATTAACGGTCATGCCATCCGGCTGGTGGGAACGGGCGGATTTTTCGGCCTGGCTGAGCTAACCGCCTGTGGTGTCCTGAATATGTCCGACGAGGAAAAGCTGGAGGATGTCAATCAAAAAATTGCCGGTCTTCCCGATACGGCTGCTATTACCGCCGGGCATGTGGACGCCGTCCATGCGGCGCGCGCGGCTTACGATGCTCTGAGCGACGAAGTAAAAGCTCAGATTGAAAATTTAGAGCGTCTGACTGCGGCGGAGGCGACGATTGTCGAGTATGCTAATCAAGCCGGTAAGGTGGACGAAATAATACTTGCTTTGCCCGCGCTGGATTCCATAACAAGGGACGACAAGGAAGCAGTCGAGAGAGCCCGCGCGGCTTACGAAGCCTTGAGCGAGGGTATAAAAACCTTTGCAACACAGCTTTCCGTGCTGGAAAAGGCCGAGCAAAAAATTCATGATTTGGAGATAACCTACGGCGATATCAACCATGACGGCCGGGCGGATGCTTCGGACGCGCTGCTTGTCCTGCAGCATTCGGTAGAGCTTGTTACGCTCAGAGACGCTGAGTTTACGGCTGCGGATGTAAATTTGAACGGTGTGGTAGATGCGTCGGATGCTTTGCTGATTTTACAGTATTCGGTAGGGCTCATAGATCGCTTGCCCCACACAAAGTAACATTCCTCCCTCCTAATGATAGAAAAGAAGCTGGTCGTCAACAACGACCAGCTTCTTTTCATTTTAAACCTAAAATTATAGCTTGGATTTAAGTCGTTTGCTCAACACAACTCTTGTGGTATTTCCTAAATCCGGTTCTCCCTCAAAATAAGCTAGTTCACCATTAAAAGAGTAAAGTAAAGCTGGACCATTAAACACTAAACCATGCAACGCACTTTTAGAATCTATTATTCTAGAGTCATATGTTTCATCTAGACTTAACACATAACAGGTTTCATCAAACCCTCTATCAACTAGTTCCTGATAAACTTTTTCATAGGAATCCACTCCATTGATTGTGCTGACAACACAGTCTTTATCAATATAATGTTTGGCATCCATATCCCAAATGAAATTTTGCCTCTTTTTAGGACGGAATAATTCATATTCAGCCCGTTCCCTTTTATTTGAGACAATATAGTTTTTTATGATGATAAGTTCTAAGTCTCGGTTCACTCTGTTCCTCCTATTCACACCATGCGATTTTTGGGGTGTTGAAGTACCGTTCATACTCGCCCAACATTACGCCATATTTGGACTTCGAGAAAAATAATGATCATGTTTGGTGACTGTATTTTTAGTAATCTTTAATAGCTTGCTCAACATTAGGATGGAAATGAGGAGGTTTTCTTCCCTCAGGCGGATGAATTTTAGGCGGCTTACCTCCTCTAGCCTTTCGAGCGGCTTGTTCCGCGGCTTTTCTAGTAGGATAATGTTTCCTCAAAGCTATTCGTATGGATTGATTTTTACTAACATCCTGCGATATGGGGAAATCTGCAGAAGGATTTGCCGGCACAGCCGTCGTGCTATCCGCAGACTGTACGATATCCATAGGCAAATTACTGTATGGCAGTAAAGGCATCGGACATTGGTACGGTTGGCATGGATGGTATGCTAGGCAGTGCCGGAAGAGATTCTATGATATAAGGTAACGGCAACGTTCCAGTCGTTCCTAAGAACCAAGCAAAATCTCCTAATGGATCAATTCTATTCACTGAATGATACAGACACTATGCATACATATTGTTGCCTATGATTCCCTGGCCGGTGGAATTATACCCATCCGCTTAACAAACCGGCAAGTCTCGGGGGCGTAGTAGCGGGAATTGAGGCAATAGAGCCCCGTATCGGAATCGTAGTAATACCCGCGGTACCGCAGAGAAATTGTATTCTCCAACCGTAGAAGCCAAGGCGTCCGATACCTCGGTTACCCTGCCCTACGAATGGGTAGGTATAGGTCACTGCCGCTTCCCGTAGGAATTGTACAGCCCTTCGATATCACCCCTGCACGTTCTTCTTGAACAGATAATCCTGCCCGTTCACACGCATTCCCATCGGACTGCCGTTTTTATTATAATCTTACCATATAATGGTATTATCTTTTTTCTTCATTGCTAAATTTCATTTTATCGTCTCATAATATGGAAAAAACGATCGCAGATAAAAATCTGCGGTCGTTTGGTTGTGATTGGCTGCAAAATAGAATTATCAATGCCCTGTCAACAGTCAAACATTAAAATTGTTCGCCTAAATAATATTGACTTTCAATATACCGCAAAAAAGTCGCCGCAAGCGATATGCAGCTTGCGGCGACGTGGCAGGGGCAGAAGGACTTGGTCTCGCCTGCCGACTCGGTCGGTGCTTCTGAATACCTGCGGTATTCAGAGGTCTCCACCGGAGACCCGCACCCCTCAGCACGCTCTGCGTACTGAGAATTTAAAATCATTTGCTCAAACGAAAAAGGAAAAGAGCCGTAAAACGACTCTTTTCCTTTTTGGCAGGGGCAGAAGGACTTGAACCCTCGGCACGCGGTTTTGGAGACCGCTGCTCTACCAACTGAGCTATACCCCTATTTTAAATTTGGTGGGCCATCAGGGACTCGAACCCCGGACCAACCGGTTATGAGCCGGTTGCTCTAACCAACTGAGCTAATGGCCCAAGATATCTCCCTAAGGCACGATGTATATTATAACAAATCGAAAGCCATTCGTCAAGCCGGAAATGCAATTATTTTTGCAGCGGCCTCCATAAAAACGTATGTTATCTTGCTATGGTTCCATCCGATGGAACTTATTAGGGTGGAGAAGCAAGAACGGTAATGCGTCCACCGCTTGCTCCTCCACATTCTAGGACGTTAAAACAAAATGTTATTGAATCCCCGGCAGACTGGGGATAAAGGCAAATCCGCGCTCTAAGTCCTCGTCGGTAGGAATGTAATCGTTCATTTTGTTCTCATTGTAAGCCATATAGGCAGCCAAATCAAAATAACCGGTTCCGGTCAGCCCGAAGAGGATGGTTTTTTCCTCGCCGGTTTCTTTGCACTTGAGCGCTTCATCCACGGCGACACGAATGGCGTGAGCCGATTCGGGGGCGGGCAGAATGCCCTCGCAGCGGGCAAACCGGGTAGCGGCGTCGAATACGCGGGTCTGTTCGACCGAGCGGGCTTCGTCCAAGAAGCCATCGTGATAAAGCTGCGAAAGAATGGGGCTCATGCCGTGGTAGCGCAAGCCTCCCGCGTGGTTGGCCGAGGGAATAAAGCCGCTGCCGAGCGTGTACATTTTAGCCAGCGGTGTGACCTTGCCGGTGTCGCAGAAGTCGTAAGCAAACTTACCTCTTGTCAGCGACGGACAGGAAGCGGGTTCCACTGCGATGAAATAGGGGGAATGCCGCCCGTTGAGCCGGTCCTCCATAAAGGGAGCCATCAAACCGCCCAGATTGGAACCGCCGCCGGCGCAGCCAATGACGATATCGGGATATTCGTCCACCTTTTCCATCGCGGCCTTCGCTTCCAGCCCAATGATGGACTGATGCAGCAGCACCTGATTGAGCACGCTGCCCAGCACATAGCGGGTACCTTCGCTGGTGACAGCGACCTCGACGGCTTCGGAAATAGCGGTGCCAAGGCTGCCGGTGCTGTCAGGGAACTCCTCCAAAATTTTGCGGCCGACATTGGTGGTGTCGGAAGGGGAGGGGATAACCTGCGCGCCGTAGGTCTCCATAACCGCCTTGCGGTAGGGTTTTTGCTGGGCCGAGCATTTGACCATGTAGACCTTGAGCTTCAGCCCAAAATAGCCGCAGGCCATGGATAGCGCGGTACCCCACTGACCAGCTCCCGTCTCGGTGGTCAGATGGGTCAGCCCCTGCTCTTTGGCGTAGTATGCCTGGGCAATGGCCGAATTCAACTTGTGGCTGCCCGAGGTGTTGTTGCCCTCGAACTTATAGTAGATTTTCGCCGGCGTGCCCAGCTCCTTTTCGAGGCAGTAGGCCCGAACCAGAGGAGCGGGACGATACATTTTATAAAATTTCAAGACCTCTTCGGGAATCTCGATATAACGGTCGGTCGTATTGAGTTCCTGCTTGGCCAGTTCGGTGCAGAACACCGGCTCCAGATCGGCCACCGTGACCGGTTGCAGGGTGCCGGGATTCAGGATAGGAGCGTGGTCGGTTTTCATATCGGCGCGCACATTGTACCAGGCGCGTGGAAGCTCCTCTTCGCTCAGGTAGATTTTGTAGGGGATGTTTTTCATGATGACCATTCCTTTCTGCGTGTTTTGAGGGAGTGAGACAACAAAAAAGCCCCCGTCCCTCCATTGCAGGGACAAGAGCGATATACTCCTGCGGTGCCACCTTGCTTGACGGCACGAAGGCCGCCCACCTTTTGAGAATGCAAACACATTCCTGCCCTGTAACGGGAGCTACCCGTCCCAAGCTACTCGGCGAACAACCCGCCTTTCACCAGGCCCTCCAAGGTCCATTTGCCGGGCCGCATTTCTGCCGGGATTCCACCATCCCCGACTCTCTGAGAGCGCGTAACCGACGTTATCTCCTTGTCAACGGTTTCTTTTGTTGCGAATACTATACCACTC
>CABQCM010000065.1 GCA_902462665.1 uncultured Oscillospiraceae bacterium
ATTGATTGGGGTAGCCGGATCTTTGAGCCTGGGGTTGATGCCACTGAAGACGAGATACGTGCCGGGAAAGGGGAGTCTCGTTGTTCGGTGCGTCGGCAGAAACGTTCTTTGAGGCGTATGTATCAGCGTCGGCGCAGACATAAAGAGGAGGTTACTGCAATTTTAATGCGGGAAGGGATGTTGCCGGAAAAACTTACTCCGGAGTTTTTTGTTAAGGTTGACCGTGATTTTCTGTTGACACTGCCGGAAAATGAGCGCAAAAGAGCGGCTCATGTGGTGCCATATCTTCTGCGTTCTCTGGCGTTGGATCGTCCGTTGGATAGATATCAGCTGGGGCGTGCTTTGTATCAACTGGCGCAGCGTCGTGGGTATAAGAGCAACCGCAAGCAGGAGGCTAAAGATTCAGAATCGGGAAAAGTGCTTTCCGGGATTGCCGATCTTAAGCAGGCGATGGCAGATTCCGGGGCTCGTACATTAGGAGAATACTTTTCCATGCTTGATCCGGAAGAGAGCAGAATCCGCACCCGTTATACTGAGCGTGGAATGTTTGAGGATGAATTTCATAAAATCTGTGTGGCTCAGCGGCATATTATCAGCGTGGAGGTAGAAGCGGAGTTACATCACGCCATATTTTTCCAGCGTAAGCTGAGGAGCTGTAAACATCTTATCGGTAACTGCCGGTTGGAGCCGGATAAAAAGCGCTGTTCTTATTCTACTATGGCGGCACAGCGTTTCCGGCTGGTTCAGGGGGTCAATAATCTGAAGGTAAGCAATAAGTCAGGTGTGATAAGAGAGCTTACAGAGGACGAGCGGAAAATGCTCTTGTGGTGCTTGGATGGTTTAAGTGGCCATTTAAACAGCAAAGGTCGCATAGCGCTATCCAAGCTTGGTAAGCTCGTTGGCTTGGACAAAGGAGAAAAGTTCACGCTTGGAGATGATGATAAAGATATATGCGGCAACGAATTGAATGCAATTCTGTTCCGTGCATTTGGCGATAAGGCGGTTGAATTGAGTGAAGCCGAGCGTAATATATTTCTGAACACGCTTAATTCGGTAGAAAACAACGCTGTAATGCGGAAAATCTTAATGGAGAAGTGGCATTTCAATGAAGAGACGGCTGAGGAACTCAGCCATATTGTTTTGCCGGATGATTATTGCAATTATTCGCGTAAGGCGATAGAAAATCTGTTGCCGGATATGGAAGCTGGAATAGCGTTGAATACGATTATAAAACTGAAATATCCGGAGCAGTATCAGCCATCGGATGTGGTTGAGCCGGTTCTGCCGCGGTTGGAAGAAGTTGATCTGGATATCCGCAATCCGATAGTACAGCGTACGTTGAGCGAATTGCGCCGGGTGGTCAATGCGGTAATCCGCAAATATGGCAAACCTGATTTGATCCGGGTGGAGCTGGCGCGTGATTTAAAGAACAGCAGTAAGGATCGTGAGAATATAAGCCGTAAAAATAGTGAGCGGGAGAAAGAGCGTAAAAAAATTGCGGAAAAGATTGCCCGGGAGGCGGGGATAGAGAATCCTTCGCCGCGTGATATTTTAAAAGTTATGCTGGCGGAAGAGTGCGACTACACTTGTCCTTATACTGGTAAAAGTTTTTCTTTAAATCAGCTGTTGCATGGCGGTGAAATCCACATAGAGCATATTGTTCCGTACTCCCGTTCAATGGATGACTCCTACGCCAATAAGACCCTGAGCTACCGTGATGCCAACATGGCTAAAAGTGACAAGTTGCCTTTTGAAGCATTTGACTCTGCAAAATATGTTGAAATAATCGAACGGGTGCGTCATTTTAAAGGGTCGTTTGCCAAAATCAAGCTGGAAAAATTTGAGCTTGAAACGGCGGAGGTACAGGATTTTATCAATCGTAATTTGAACGATACCCGTTACGCCAGTAAACTGGCAACCGAGTATCTTGCCTTGCTGTACGGTGGCATGAATGACCGCAACAGGGTTCAACGCATCCAATGCAGTGCGGGTGGCTGCACCGCGGTGGTGCGTCGGGCGTGGGGCGGCAACTATCTGCTGGGCGAGGGTGAGAAAGTGCGTGGAGATCACCGGCACCATGCCATAGACGCATTAACGATAGCGGTCACATCGCCTGCTATTGTAAAGCTCATTGCGGGGTTGAAGGGGGAGGACAGGCGTAGAGCGATAGAAGAAAAACGGCCGTTAGTGGTTACAGACCTTTATACTCAGGCGAAAGCCAAGCTGGACTCCGCCGGAATCTCGCATCATACCGTGAACAAATTGCGCGGAGCATTGCATAAGGAGACCATATACAGCAAATCTTACGGTGGCGATGTCCGCCATGCTCGAAAGGCGTTGGAGGACCTGGAGGCTGATAAAGTTAAAGACATTGTTGATGATGCGATCCGCAAGGCGGTGGAAGAGAAATTGGACGATCTCGGGATTGCCGATCCCAAGAAAGCGTTCAAAGGCGGGACTAACCTGCCGGTTTTGCGTGACCGTAACGGTAATATTGTCAATATAATAAAACGGGTACGGGTATTGCAGACGCAAAGTACCCGGACAATCGGCTCCGGTGATGGTCAGCGCGAAGTTGCCAATGGGGCGAATCACGTTTTAGCCATCTACTCAGTTTTGGATAAGGATGGAAACGAGATTGGCTGGGATGGCGAAATCGTTTCACTTATGGACGCCCGTTTGCGGATGCTTAAAGGCGAAGCCGTTTATCCACTGGAGAAAAACGGCAATCCGTTAAAATTTACCCTGCGCAAAGGCGATATTGTGCGGTGGACCAAAGATGGCGAAGAGCTGTTATGTGTTATCCGCGGGGTTGCCCTTCCACAATTTCAATGTGTGCCTGTTTATGAGGCAAGAGATGTAAAGGCATTGAAATCGGCTAAAAAATGGTTTACTCCTACTTTATCAGCCGCATTTAAAGGAAAAATGGAAAAATACACTACTACGGCATTGGGTGAATTAAGGCGTGCCAATGACTAAAAGAGTTATTGAGGTAGTGGAGCGCGGCGCCCGGCTGAGTATGGACAACCATCTGCTGGTGCTGATGCTGACTGACGGTGGGGAACACCGGATTCCGGTAACTGATATCGAGTGTCTGATACTCGGGACGTCGGCCGTATCGGTTACCGGCGCATTGCTGGCGGAGCTGGCTGAAGCGGGAGTGATGGTGATTATCTCCAACAGTAAATGTCTGCCGGTGGCGATGCAGTTGCCATTATCTGCTCATTATTTGCAGAATGAGCGTTTCCGGGCACAGGCGGAAGCGCCGTTGCCGTTATATAAACGCTTATGGCAATCGGTGGTAGCGGCAAAAATCCGCTCTCAGGGTAATTTGCTCATGGAATTGCACGGCGTGGGGGATGAATTTTTTCATTTGGCCGATAAGGTGAAATCCGGAGATCCGGAGAATCTGGAGGGGAGGGCGGCAGTGCTTTACTGGAAACAATTGTTTAACTCGCCATTTCTGCGGGATCGCGATATGCCGGATAATAACATATTACTGAATTACGGTTATGCGATATTGCGGGCGATGACCGCCCGTGCGTTATGCGGTGCCGGGTTGCACCCGACTATTGGGATACACCATCACAACCGTTATAACGCTTATTGTCTGGCGGACGATCTTATGGAGCCTTACCGTTATATAGTTGACCGTGCGGTAGCGCGGATAAATCCGGATAACGCTTTATTTGATGGATTATCGCGCAATATGCGTGGAGAGATTATTGCAGAACTGTTGAATGCGGAGATAATCTGGCATGAAAACCGGCGGGATTTGGGGAATCTTCTGACAATTCATGCCGGTCAGCTGGCCAACTCTTTTGCGCAAAATAAAAATCTGCTGGATTTTTGCTGATGAATGCAGGTAAACGGATACCAATTTCGGAGATAAAAGCCATGTGGATTATGGTGATGTTTGATCTACCCACGATAACGAAAGAGGAGAAGCGTGATTATACCCGGTTTCGCAAATATTTATTGAGGGAGGGCTTTATTGCGTTGCAGTATTCAGTATACGCCCGTTATTCGGCGTGCCGGGAGAATGCGCGGAAATACTATCGTTATATTGGGGAGATAGTTCCTGCCGGTGGCCGCGTCCGTATTCTCATGGTAACGGAGAAGCAGTTTGGCGAAATGGTATCGCTTTATGGAAAAAGTGTGCAGGAAGTTGAAAAAAAGCCTGAACAACTCCTGCTTTTTTGACGCAAACTGTATTGTAAAATTCACATTAATAACAGATTGTGAAAAGTACAATATAGCATTGTCAAAAAACTCTACAAGCTCCAGCTCCTAACGCCGCCTCGGCTAAGTTAAGCGTAATATAGCATTGTCAAAAAACTCTACAAGCTCCAGCGGATAAGATTAAGCGTCGCGGCAAACGTTAATATAGCATTGTCAAAAAACTCTACAAGCTCCAGCGCAAAACAAGGAACAAAGGAAATGTTAATTAATATAGCATTGTCAAAAAACTCTACAAGCTCCAGCTTGGGGTATGCTCTATAATAATTAGCATATAATATAGCATTGTCAAAAAACTCTACAAGCTCCAGCTCGTTACAGTTAACACAATTCTCGCAGTATAATATAGCATTGTCAAAAAACTCTACAAGCTCCAGCCCGTGCACAATGAGGGGTATAAAAGAGTTGAATATAGCATTGTCAAAAAACTCTACAAGCTCCAGCAAGAATTACGGCCTCCAGCGCGTGAGGTGGAATATAGCATTGTCAAAAAACTCTACAAGCTCCAGCCGACGAAAGGAAAAGGAAAATGTTAATTAAAATATAGCATTGTCAAAAAACTCTACAAGCTCCAGCTGTGAAATATCTTTGCTTTACGCCTTGCCCAATATAGCATTGTCAAAAAACTCTACAAGCTCCAGCATTATGGCAAGCGATTATCTTGCCTATGTTAATATAGCATTGTCAAAAAACTCTACAAGCTCCAGCCCTGCATGAAGATGGCTTTTTTGCTCTGAAAATATAGCATTGTCAAAAAACTCTACAAGCTCCAGCCAACTGGATAGCTGATTATTCAGATTTGCAATATAGCATTGTCAAAAAACTCTACAAGCTCCAGCTGGGAAAGGGTAGACAAAGAGGTGGAATAAAATATAGCATTGTCAAAAAACTCTACAAGCTCCAGCTAGCAAGGTATCCTGAACTGGCGAGGATACAATATAGCATTGTCAAAAAACTCTACAAGCTCCAGCGCGTATTCCGCCCGATCCGATGACGGCGGCAATATAGCATTGTCAAAAAACTCTACAAGCTCCAGCTTATACGCGACTATGCAAAGCACGTTAAACAAATATAGCATTGTCAAAAAACTCTACAAGCTCCAGCCACCTTATCCAGCGGCAACATCACGCCGTCAATATAGCATTGTCAAAAAACTCTACAAGCTCCAGCTGCAAGTCAACTTGCCCTCCGCCGCGGCGGAATATAGCATTGTCAAAAAACTCTACAAGCTCCAGCGTAGTTCTGCCCCTTTGGGGTGATTTTGGTAATATAGCATTGTCAAAAAACTCTACAAGCTCCAGCCAACTGGATAGTTGACTATTCGGACTTGCTAATATAGCATTGTCAAAAAACTCTACAAGCTCCAGCTGGTTATTAAGTGTCCATCATGCGCCGCGCAATATAGCATTGTCAAAAAACTCTACAAGCTCCAGCGGTAGAAGTAGCCCGTCAGGAACAGGTTACAATATAGCATTGTCAAAAAACTCTACAAGCTCCAGCGAGACCCAGGCGTCGTAACGCTCCTTAGGCAATATAGCATTGTCAAAAACAACAACTCTCCCGGAATCTATCCGGGAGAGACCATATATCATATTACTGATTATTTATTTAATGCCCGCAGCAAATCAGCGCGCATTTTGGTGTAGTTTGCCCAGAAATCCTGGGCGGTCAAATGTTTCAGTGCATAATCGTGTATGGCTTTGACCTGTTCTTTGGTATCGCCGTTCTTGCCGAGTTCGAGGATGACATAATCGTTCAATCCGGCCTGCCATTCCAGCCACCGGCGGGATTTTTCGACGCTGCCGTCCGGCATTTTATAGAAGAACCCGGAGTGTCCGGTATTGTCTTCTGCTCCGCGCGGATAGAGATAATATGTAGTCCAGTAACAGCATCCGTCCATATCGTATATGGAAGAGTATATTGGCAGTTCACGGAAGCGGCGTGATGGGTTAGCCGGCACCGGGTCGCAGGCATAAATCCAGTATTCGGTAGGAACGGAACGAAGCTGGTCGAGTTTTTCCTTATACTCCTGCATATACGGCGGGAAGAGCCACGCCACCGGACACCATATATCGACATACGGGTCAAATCGTTCGATAATATCGTCATCCTGATTCAGGCAGTCGGACATGATTCTTACATTTGGGTTGTAAGCCTTTATCGCTTTTGCTGATTCAAGAAATTCGTCGGATAAGTCCTCGTCATAGATATGCAGATACCACTTGTCATAACCGATTCCTTCCGCCTCCAGAGTTTCAATTAATTTATCGAGCCAAGGTTCATATTCTTTTTTCCAGCCGCCATTTTTGCGGATAAAACCTTCCTCGATGACAAAGTTTGCATCCAGATCCGGAGCCGCCTTTTTCACGGCCTGAATAACCTCGGCATAATAAGAGAAATCGGTGGGCATTTCCGCGGAATATAAGGTTGGCAGGTCGCGGATATGGAAGACGTTGACTCTGCCGTCGAGCAGGAGGTCGAGTTTCTGTGGTTCAAGAGCGCCTGAATAATCCCAGTGGAATATTTTAATTGGCATAGTATCTGGCAGTTCAGTCTTGGTAACTTCCAAAGTGAAAGGCAGTTTTTTCGACTTAAGCTGAGGGTCAAAAGGAGTAAAATCGATTTCTCCGTCAAATATTCCGGATTGAGTGCTTTCAAATCTCAGCATAATTCCCATAGTTTCTTTTGCGCCGACATGGATAATATCGTTATGTTTTAGTTTTATCGGCATATCCGGAACGCCGTCCACTTCGAGCAGTTTATAAACGTTGGTAAACTCTGCTGCTTTACCTGAGAGTGTGATGGTAAAATTGTGTGGTTTATCGAAATTATTGCGCACCAGGACAATAAATCCTTCTCTGGCATTATTTGGCATAACGTGAGTATATTGGCTGTCGCGATTCGGGAATACGGTTGAAAAGTCGAAGTCGAAAGTTGAGTTTACCGGCAT
>CABQCM010000066.1 GCA_902462665.1 uncultured Oscillospiraceae bacterium
GGCTATCACTGCGTCTTATTAAGCAGATAAACCGAGCATTAAATATCAAGCTGTACAAATGGCAGATAAATTATATCTTTGGTAACGGAGAGTATCACGACGAAGTACGGTTTGGGCGCTGTAACGGAAAGACGCTCGCAAACGTGTTGAAATTCCTGTTTTCGAGCGGGCCGCACGTGGTTTTTGACCGACACCGTCTGATGTCCGACAAATCGGATTTATATCTATTCGCGAGAGAGGACGCAGGAACAATGTCGCGGCTAAGGGTTTTCGCGTTTGAGGTTTTGAGGATATACAAGATACTCGAAGCGGCAGGTGTACATATGACCCGACAAATAATAATCAAGTGAACTTCCTGCCTGAAATGCTCCTACCGGTTTCCGTGACGCAGAGTGATTGAATGGGGATTACAGGAACAGTCGAGAGGGTAATGGGAACGACCGAAAGAATCTGAACAGGATGCGAGGATACAAGATGAAAAAAGAACACACGCGGGATTATGTAACCGAAGCTTTCAGGCTGTACGCGGCTATGGGACAGCCCACCTATGAGCGGGCGAAAGCGGATATTTACAATGCAGAACTCGCGAAACATTCCGGAAACAATCCGTCTGTTGCCGTTGCCCAGGCAGAAGCGGCGGTGAATAACAACGCTCCGATGCTCCTCGACATACTTGCAGCGGAGAGAACCATGGAGCTTTTAGAGCGTGGCGGCAAGGAATATATCGTGGAGGCGGTGAAAGCGGTGTATTTCGTGAGGCCGACTGCGCCGCTTCGACGAGGAGATATATCAAAGCGGGTACGATACCATAGCTTGAATTGCCCTGCAGATGAGCGCACAATTTACCGGTGGCTGAAAGAAGCGCGTTTGCTATACGCTGCTATCCGCGGACTTCGAATCGCAGGTGTTGATATTGAGAAATATCGTGTTGTTGTATAAGTTGTCAGTAGTGGGTTCAAATAATCTGCTATACTGTATACAGTGAAGATTTGTAGAAAAGCCTTGTGCCTTTGGGTGCAGGGCTTTTCTTTATGCACGGAGGCGGTTCGGATATCGGGAAAGCACGAGGTATTCTATCATTCATCCGCGTGGAGACACAAGCGAACACGCATTCTTGAGCGGGATCACTATTTGTGCCAGTATTGTTTATCGAGAAAAATCTTCACAAGAGCAAACACCGTGCACCACATCAAATGTCTGGATCAGTATCCAGAGCTTGCCATGGACGACAGCAATCTGGTGAGCTTGTGCGCGACGTGTCACGAGGAACAGCATCCAAATCGGTTTCGCAATCAGCAAAAAACCAAAGCGCGAGTGGGCGTGAGAATCATCAAGGCTTAACGCTGGTCGCTGCATCTAGATAGCCCCCCTACCCGAAAAAGTTTGGGTATGCCCTTTGGTAACCGAGGCGCCCTGGTTCCTTTTCACAGCAGGCAGCATCGTACGTGACCCCTCCCTATGGCGTAAAGAAGGTGAAAAATGAACGAACTATCAAAAGAAGAAAAGAAGCGGGAAGCGGCTAGAAAACGGCGTATTAAAAGCGAAGTTGACAGGTTAAGCAAACAGTTTTCGGATATTCCGCAGGATTTGAAAACCATTGTATCCGGGCTGATTGATCGGGCTGCTTTTTTGAAAATTTCGTGCGAAGATTGCGAAAAAGATATCAATTTAAACGGAGAAACCGAGATGTTTTCTCAATCAAAAGACGCAAAACCGTATCTAAAAAAACGGGCTTCGGTCGAGGTGCACAATCAAAGCGTCAAGAACTATACCACCATCATACGGCAGTTGACCGATTTGCTTCCCAAGACGCAGAGCGACAATGAAGATGATGAATTTGACCGATATTGAGGCGGTAAAAAACACCTTATGCTATCAGTATGCGTCGGACATTGTAATCGGAAAAATTGCGGCGGGAAAAAAGGTGATTTTGGCGTGCAAACGTTTTTTGAGTGATCTGGAAAAATCGCAAAGCTTAAGTTTTCGCTGGAAGTTTGACGTAGAAAAGGCGTATCGCCCAATTCGCTTTATGGAGCAATTCCTAATCCCTACCAAAGGCGATTACAGCGAAATGAAATTGTTGCCGTGGGAACATTTTGTGGAAGGCAACATCTATGGCTGGGTAGACAAAGAAACAGGTCTACGGCGATACAACGAGGCGCTTATTATCGTTGGGTCAGGAAACGGCAAATCTACTTTAGTAAGCGGAAACGCCATTTTCGGAGCATCCAAAGATGGGGAGCGGGGTGCTGAAATTTATCTGCTTGCCAACTCCAAAGACCAGGCGGGAATCATTTACGGCGAATGTGCCGCACAGATTCAAAACAATCCCCGGCTGCGCAAGCATTTCCGAGTGTTGCGCAACGGCATTTTTTACGACAAAACCGGAAGTAAGATCGAACGACTGGCCACAGATTCTAAGAAGCAGGATGGGCGAAATGTTCACTTAGCGGTATTCGACGAGCTGCAAGATTATCAGAGCTGGAAGCTTATCAACGTCATCAAGGCCAAAACAAAAAAACGCAAGCAGCCGCTGGTGCTGTATATCACTACCTTGGGAAACGAAATAGATGGCCCTTTGATGGATTTGTATGTCTTGGGAGACCATCTGCTCAACAACGAAGGGGAAATTAACAAGCGAGTTAGTGATCGAATGTTTGTGTATATCGCGGAGATCGACGAGGAAGACGACCCAGAAGATCGAACCTGTTGGATTAAGGCGAACCCTTCCATCGGGCCGCTTTTGACCATGGAATCACTGGAAGATGAATGGGAGCGGTGCAAGTTGATTCCATCCGAGCGGGCAAATTTCATCAACAAACAGCTTAATGTATTTACCAGCGTGGATGAGCTGTCCATGCTCGACGCACAAACCATACTCAAAAATAATCAAACATACGACATCGAGCAGCTAAAAGGCCGGGTTTGCTACGGCGGATTCGACCTTTCCGAAAGCCAAGACTTTACTTCGGCTTGCTTGGAGTTTCCTTTGGAGGACAATCGTTTTTTTGTGTTGTCGCACTCTTGGGTGCCTGCGAAAAAGGTGAAAGAGGATCATGAAAAGCTGGATTGGGATATGCTCGAAAGCCAGGGTTATTTGACCATCGTACCCGGGGACTATGTAGATTACAACCTGATTTACGAGTGGTTTGAAGCTCAAAACAAAAAATACGTCATTGACAAAGTGGGATATGACCCTGCAAAAGCATATTTGCTTGTACAGCAGATGCAGGCGGCGGGATATCCCATGGACGTAGTCCGGCAAGGGGAACTTACGCTGACCGCCCCGCTGGATCATTTGGTGGAAATATTTTTGGACGGGGGTATTGTTACCAACAATGACCCGTTGTATCGCTGGTATCTCAGTAACGTAAAGCTGGCCAAGCGTGGGCCAAACGCCACTTATTTGCCAACCAAACAAAACAAATATCGTAAAATCGACGGATTTGCGGCCCATTTGGACGCGCACGTCGTTTATTTACGAAATAACCCGGTGACGGCTGACGGCAATCGTGATATTGCCACCGTCATCTCACTGTGAGGATGTGATTGAATGGGATTGTTCGACAGAATGAAAAGCTGGGGGGCGCGGCGAAGCGCCCCGGCCATATCCGTTGCCGCGAACGCGGTCACGGGAGCAGGATATTATCGTGGCGACTATACCATGAACACCAGCGAGGTTATTTTTTCTGCTGCCTCCCGCATTTCCAATTCGTTGGCGGCAATGCCGCTGCGGTTATACTGTGGCAAGCGTGAGGTCAAAAATGAGCCGATTGCTCAGTTGATGGGATACATGCCCAACCCCAATATGAGCAGCTTTGAATTTATTCGTGCCATGGAGGCGTCAAGAGATACAAACGGAAACGCTTATGCGCTGATTGGCAGAGACGAGCTGTTCCAAATCAGCCGAATTGACATTTTAGATAGTTCCAAGGTCACTCCCGTCATAGAGCGAAATACCCGAGAGCTATATTACCGCATCTCTCTGGAAAGCGGGGAGAAGATTCTGCACAACTCCTACCTTATCCACCTTCGCTTTTCATCTACAAACGGAATTCTTGGAATCAACCCTGTGACCGTACTTCACGATACACTGAATTATTCTGACAATGTAAAGAAATATACCCTGGAACAGTTTGATAGGGGACTCAACGCGGCAATCGCACTGGAATCGCCGGGTAATTTGAGTGTTACGCAGCGAAAACAGTGCATTGAAGCCCTGCAGGAAGTACACAAGAGTGCCGGGGGACGCGTTCTTTTGCTAGAGAGCGGGATTACTGCTAAGGTGATGAATCTGTCTCCCATTGACAGCAAGCTATTCGATACCGAAAAAATCACCATCAACCGCGCAGCGAGTGTTTATAATATGCCGCCGTCCATGCTGGGCGATTACTCCAATTCTTCTTACAGTTCGTTGGAGCAGGAGATGATTCGCTTTGTCGTGCTGACCATGACGCCGATTACCACCATGTATCAGCAGGAGTTTGGCAATAAGCTGCTGACGCAACGACAGAGAGAGCGGGGCTACCGATGGGAGTTCGACCGCTTTGAACTGGTGAAAGCCGACATGAACACCCGCACCACCTATTACTCCAACGGATTGCGTTCCGGGTGGCTTTGTCCGGACGATGTCCGGCTGGAAAATGGGTTGGAGCCGCTGCCGGATGGGATAGGGGAGGAAATCATGATTGCCCGTGATTTGATTCCCTTGAAACTGGCGTTGCAGCATCCAGAATATGTAACCGGGATAGCGGCTGTATCGGCAGCGAAAGGAGGTGACGAAGGTGAGAAACGGTGAAGTGTGCAAAGCGTTTTCAGCCGGAAAAGACGATCTTGAGAAAATCAATCGGTATACCCGAAGTGAGCTGAAAGAAAGCGACGTTTATGTATTCTCGCTGACCCTTTGCGACAACGAGATTGATCGGGATTTCGAGCGGTTTACCGTGGATGCTCTGAAAACACTCACGGAATTATTTGTGGGCAAAACCGGGATTGTAGACCATAATCCGAGTGCGCACAATCAGGTCGCAAGGATATATGACACGTGGGTAGAAGCAGAACGCGGCAAACAGACCGCCGCTGGGGAGCCATATTACCGGCTGCGGGCGAAAGCATATATCCCGCGCGGGGAAACGACCGACCCCATCATCCGAGATGTTGATACCGGCATCAAAAAAGAGGTAAGCGTGGGATTGCGGATTGGACGGCGGACATGCTCGGTTTGCGGAGCGGACAACATGCTGTGCGAGCACCGACAGGGGAGGGAATACGACGGGAAAGTCGCGCACTGTATTTTAGATAGTCCCACAGATGCCTATGAGTGGTCGTTTGTGGCTGTGCCAGCGCAGAGAGCGGCCGGAGTTACAAAATCGTTTTCGCAGGAGCAGATTGGAGATGTCTTACAATCTCTGCTTGGCTGTGACTTGACGGGTCACACTCAAACCATCCGTAAGCTGATGTATTTGTCTCTCAACGACGGAGAGCGATTACAGCGGCAGGAAATCATAGAGCAAAATAAAAAATATCTGGAGGTATGACAATGGGAATCTATGAATTGAAAGAGAACATGGCCAATCTGGGGGCTGAAATCAGAAAAGAGGCGGAATTTATCGCCGCAAACAGCGCAAACCCCGAGACTGGCATGGAGGAAATCCGCAAGTCGGTTACCCGGCGCGACGAGCTGCAAGAGCGGTACAACCTGCTCAAAACGCAGCTTGAGGCGGAGGAAGCTAAGGCAAACAAGAAGTTTGAACCCTGTGATAATACCGAAGGCGACCCGAAAAAGGCCCTGGCAATCGCAAAGGGAAAATACTACCGCGCCATCGCGGATAAGTCGGGCGTCAAAGAAGCTTTTTCCGAGGTGGTAAAGGCCTATCGCGGACTTGGCGCTATCCCAGAGGGAGACACCGAGCTGGGTGGTGGCGAAAAATTCCTGCCGCACAACATGTCCAACGAGATTATCGGACAGCCCGCCGAGGAAAACAGCCTGCGCGAGATTGAGCAGGTCAGTAACATCACCGGGCTGGAAGAGCCTATTTTCGATATGGAAATCGAGGACGTGGATTTGGAGGACATCACCGATAAAGACACCGCGACCGAGATTAAACTCAAAGGCAACAAGATTTCCTACGGGAGAGTGAAAACCAAGGTTAAGGTGCAGATTTCGGACACGGTAATGCACGGTAGCCCATTAAATTTGTCGGCGCATGTGGAGAGCGGGCTGCGAAGCGCTCTCGCTCTCAAAGAGAAAATTCGGGCGTTTGACCAGAATCCCGATTCCGAGCATGCGCACATGTCGTTCTATTCGAGCGAAAACAATATCAAAACCGTATACGGTTCCACGATGCTGGATGCCATTTTGGCCGCTTACGGCGATTTGACGGATTTCTTTGCGGAAAATGCGAAGGTAGTCATGCGCAGAAACGATTATGTTGCCATGATTCGCGCTCTGTGCAACGGTTCCGATACGTTGTTCGGCAAAAAGCCGGAGGACGTTATCGGCGTGCCGGTGACCTTCAACGACCGAGCGGTGGTTCCCGTGGTAGGTGATTTCCGCTACGCGCGGCAGAATTATGACGTCGGTACGACCTACGATGTGGATAAGAATATTGACACGGGCATGTATATGTTTGTGCTGACAGCATGGGGCGACCATCGAATCAAGTTGGCGTCTGCATTCCGTCTTGCCAAGGTGGGCACGGTGCCGACCTTGAGCGGCGTTACTATTTCCGGCACGGCAAAGGTTGGCCAAACTCTCACGGCCACGCCAACATACTCGTCCGGGACGCCCGCCCCGGTATTGACCTATCAGTGGCGCAGTGCGTCCAAGGCGGACGGAGCGTACCGCAAGATTGATGACGCCAACGGCGCAACTTACGTTCTCACCGAAAACGAACTTGGCAAATACATCAAGGTTGAGGTAACGGCTAACGGGGCGGCCACTGGAACGGTTTCCAGTACTGCAACCGCAGCCGTCGCCGCAGCGTCGGGAGAATAATCGTTAAGGAGGGCGGCAGATGGCCAGCATCGAAGAATTCTGTAGATACATCCACACCGACACATCCGACCTTACCGCCCGTCTTTGCCTCCGTGCGGCCCAAGCGAAAGCAAGGGCCGCCGGGG
>CABQCM010000067.1 GCA_902462665.1 uncultured Oscillospiraceae bacterium
TGCAGGGCGTGCTCGTCACTGGCGCTGCGGTCTATGGCAATCAGGTCGTCAAGCAGATTACGAAAAGTGAATAGGTAAAACAAAGCCCCGGAGAGGAAGCGAAACTCTCCGGGGCTTTGCTGTTGCTTTTAACAAGTACCACACTTAGTACCACACAGAAATGACTATTATGCGGGAGTTTTAGGGAGTATTTTTATTTTAAGATAAGTGCTTTGAAAAAATAAAAAGCTCCGAACCCCTTGAAAATCAAGGCAATTCAGAGCTTTTTGCTTTGGCAGCGGAAGAAGGATTCGAACCCTCACAAACAGAGTCAGAGTCTGTCGTGCTACCCTTACACAATTCCGCTATAGAAAGCTTTTTTATTATATCCTGATTTTTGAAAAAGTCAAGAGGTTTTCGAAAAAAATTCATTTTTTACAAACAGCGGCTTCGAAAAGAAAGTTTTTCTGCTTCGAAGCCGCTCTATGCCAGAAACGGGTTTATTCCGCCGTTTCCAAATAACGAATGGTAAAGCTATAGATGCATCCACCCCAGCCTTTGCCTGGATCGCAATGACTCAGTCGGAGATACAGCGTGCTGCCCAACCCATAGTCGGAGGGCTGGATGGACAACGCCGCCTGATTGCCGCAACCCTCGATCCACTGACCGCCTGACGAGGTTTTGTAATTATAAGCTTCCACCCAGTCGCCGTCGTGATCGGAAACACAAATACGATAATTGCTTGCCACATTGAGAACCACGGTGGGGCTATCGTATTCGGATAAATCCAGACGGTAGACCAGCTCGGCGTTACCGTCGCACCAGCGCCGGTCGGCCGTCTGGCCGTTGAAGCGCACCAGGTAGGGGTCGTCTTCCCCCGCGGTGTTCGTGAATACGACCTTCTCTGCCAGGCGTTTGACCGAATCGTCGGGGCGCGGCTGCTGCGACCATTCTATGGTCAGGGTAATCGGTTCGCCCGCGACCTGAGCAGTTTGTAGTAACAGGGTGCCAGACGCGTTTTCCCAACGTGAGACCACATCCTGGCATGGCTTCCCGCCGCGCGTCGCGGTGATGCTGACGGGAGCGTTTCCGTTGCCGTAAAGTCGGGTAGAAGTAATGGAATTATCCGGCCCGGCGATGGTGAATACTGTACGCTCGGCATTCTCCTGGGCAGGCCCTTGTAGAATGCCGCCGGTATGCGCCAGATGGGGAGTACCGTCTTGCGGCAGGGAATCGAGGTCGTACAGCAGGGCCGATTCTCCCGCTTCCAAAGTGATTTCGGTTTTGACCGTCATTTCGGGGTCAAACAAATCGATAAAATTGCCCCGCAGCACCTGAGGCTCGGCCTGTCGCATTGCTTGAGCGGCGACAAAGGGGCCGCGCTGCGTCAGCATCAAATCGCTCTCCAGATAAACGCCGCCGGCGCAGTGAACCGCGTAGGCCACCAGGTCACGGAGTACCTGTGGGCCGTCGGCATTATTTCCATAATAAGCACTGGGAAGCCCGATCGACAGAAAATGGCCCTGTCCCACTTTGCAATCCACGCCGAGCGTGCCGGCATATCCCTCCAGAATCGGCATGCCGCCCTCGACGATGCAGCTCGATTCGAGCAGATTGTAAGGGACGATGTTATCGTGTATATTGCTGCCAAAGCCCGACGGCCCGCTCCACGAAAAGTCACTGAGCTCTTCCAAGGGATGAACGGACAGCTCCAACCCGAGCTGTGCCGTTAGATGGTCGTACGGGGTCGTGTTCTGCTGCGTCCACCACTCGCCGCCGACCTGGCTCCAGGCGTCTGTGCCGCCTAGATAGAGCACCACGCCGCCCGAGCGCACCCAGTTGGCAATCGCTTGATTTGCCTGCTCGCTGAGGGGCTTCATAACGTCGTAGGTCAGCAGCAGTACCTTAACTCCGTCGAGGTCGGACGCATCCTGCAAATGATCGAGAGACACTGCGCCCAGGGGAATGCCCCGCTCCACTAAGGGAAGAGAAAGACCGTAAAATGCGTCCGACAGCGCATAGGACGCGCCGTGCTCGATGCGGTGATACGAGTACGAGTCGCTGACTGCCAAGGAAATCCCCTGCGTGCCCGCATAGACTGTGGCGGGATATTCCCCGATGTTTTGCTGCATGGTGTACGCCTGAAGCTGCTCGGTGCGGTAAGCTGGGGACGCCCTGCCGATCGAACGGTCGGGCCAGATAATTGACTGAAAACGGCGAACCTCGGGCTGCATGAGCTGGGCGACTAAGGTTTTATGCCACAGCTCTCTGCGAAGCTCCCAGGAAAAATCGTTGTCGGTGGCGGCGTCGCACAAGGTGTAGAGAAGCTTGCCGTTTTGCGCTCCTACGAAGGAGCCATAGTCGAAATAGGCGGTTTCAAAGGGACGGGATTCCTTCCCACCGGCGTAAGAGACCGGTACGTTGACCGCGTCACTCCATACCTGCCCGATTACGCCGTCGACGTACTGACTCTTGGTATAGTCGTTGATGGACGAGGTCATATCATAGCTGCCGTAGCCGGAAATCGAATGGGTGGCAACGATATACTCCACCTCTGGATGGCTTTGTTTGATGCGGCGGCCGAGTTCGTCGACAAACTCCGCCCACATATGGGCGAAAAGCTTGTTGGCTTTGTAGCGATTCTCCGATGAGGCTGCCGGATCGGCAAAGGGCTGGCCGTAAAATTCTTCCCAAGCCTCCTGGAAGCCGTCCGCATAGCAATACAAATTAAAGGTTTCGGGCTCCTCCAATACAATGGCCCCTGGCTCGCGTTCCAGGCACCGCTCAATCACCCGCCATTTGTATTCCATGTAGGCTTTGGTCGGCATCATGTAATGTACTCCACCGGGATGGAGCATGTATTCCCCATTTTGATTGATATGACAATCCATGACACCGCGTTCGGGGTAAAGGGTAAAAAATTCCCCGTCGTCCCGACCGGCTGGAATCATGTAATCGACCCGCATATCGTTCTGGTTTTGCTTCCAGCTGTCAAACGCCTGCCCGACGAAAGACAGGGAGGGGATATAAACCATCACCGCGTCGGCGGGCAGCTCGTACATTCCGCTGTAAAGCTGCTGCATCTGCATGGTGGTGACGACGCCGTCGAGCTTTTGTGCGGGGGTGCTGACGGTATCCTGTAAAGCTTCGGTATAGGGATTGAGCATATAGGTTCCCTCCTCGGCTGCGAAACGGTTAATGAGGCCAACTGAATACTGCAAAATCAGCAGCGCGTCGGCCGCGTTCAGGCCACCGTCCCCATTCACGTCGCCCAGCACGCACTCTTGGGGCGGCAACTCAATCAGGTTGACCGAGTGCTGCAATACCCGCAGTGCGTCGGCCGCGTCGGCGCTGCCGCTGCGGTTCAAATCGCCAAAGCTCACGTGGGAAGACTCCGCCATAGCGGCTGGGCACAGGGCAAGAAGGACGATGAGCAGCAAGCTCCATGCTCTTTTCCAGTTCATTGTAATCCTCCAATCCGATGGAAATCGCCCGCGTTCTATACAAACGAACGACAAAGAAAACACGGGATTTTTGTTTCATATTACTATAGATCAGCGGGCGTTACAATATGAAAATCGACCTTTTTTTGTGCGGAAATTGTTCGAATCATACAATCCAGATGATTGTGCAACTCGATCGCATGGGTGAGAAGCGAAAAATGCAAAGAAGTCCAGCGCCAAAAAGCACTGGACTTCTTTAACTGGTTGATTACGGCGGCTGCGCGGTCAAACCCGGCCGTTTGTTTGCAGCCACTGAACCATATCTTTGAGCGTTTCCTCGATGGGACGGGGATCGTAGCCCAACTCCCTTGCGGCTTTATCGTGGCTAAAATGAGCGTTGGTGCGCAACGTATCAATTGAATACGAGGTGAATAACGGTGGCTGGCGCAGCAGCCGGTAATACAACTCGCATAGGGGAGCCGCGCTTTTGACAAACCAATAGGGGAGCACGCGGCGGATTTTCCGGCGGCCGGTGATGCAATGCAGCATATACAGCACGTCGGCTATGGCGTAATAGCGGCCAGACAAAATATAGCATTCTCCCGGTCGGCCTTTGTCACAACAGGCAATGGTTCCCGCGGCGACATCACGCACGTCGACGAAGTCGTAGCCTCCCTCGACGCAGGCGGTCAGTCTTCCGCGCATGTAGTCCAGAACCAGTTGGGTAAGGTGGCCATGTCCCCAGTCAAAGGGGCCGAAAATACCCGAGGGGTGGACGACGCTTGCATTGAGCCCGCTTTGGGCGGCTTGCAGCACCAAAGAGGTGGCTTCGGCTTTGGTTTTGGCATAACCGCCTTCCACCAGAGCGGGATCAAATCGGTCGGTTTCGCAGATGATCTCACCAGCCGGCCGTTCGGGGATGGCGTGCACCGAACTGACATAGACCAACCGGGCAACTTTTTTCCGCTTGCATTGGGTGAGCAGATTACGCGTGCCCTCAACATTAACCGAGTGCACCTCGTCTTTTGTACGAGAAGCGATGGAGACGATTCCAGCCGCATGAATCACTGCGGTGTGGCAGCCGGGGGGCGGTTCCAGAAAAGCAGCGACCTTTTCGGCGTCGCGAATGTCGCCAAAAAAGACGTCCACGCCGTCTGGCATCCGTTTTGCTCCCGGTTCCCCCGGCAACAAAAGAACGCGTACCCGGTTTCCCGCATCGGACAACTGTTGGACAATCGCAGTGCCCAGGTGGCCGGCGGCGCCAGTGACAAGATAAATTGTATTTTGCATTTCAAGCATCGTCCTTTTTATAGATCATGTAATTTTATTTTCATGGTATGGTTGCGCATCGGTTCTAAATAGCACGCTTTGGTGCTGTGATGTTTTGAGGCGACGAGGTACATCAAACGTTCCGAATGATTTTATTATGAGAGATAAATATAGAAAAATTATGAACCAATATTATTTTTTTCTTGAAGGTTGACAAGTCGCATTTGGTTTGATACAATAAAAACGTTCACGTGAACGAAGTGCGTTTGCGCCGTGCGAAATGCGAGTGGGTACGGCGGATGGAAGGAGGAAACAGGATGTCAATTACCTCCAAAGAGCTGGCAGCTCTCGCCGGGGTATCTCGTGGAACGGTAGATCGTGCGCTCAACCATCGGGGCGGGGTTCGGCCTCAGGTGCAAAAGCGCATTGAGGAACTGGCGCGGGAGCATGGGTATTCTCCGAACCGTGCAGGAAAGGCTTTGGTGACCCGGGATCCGGTACGAATTGCAGTGCTGCTGCATTCGGTGGGGAATCCCTTTTTTGACGAAGTCAAGCAGGGGTTTGGCAAGGCGGTGGCGGAGTATCCGGATTTTCCCATTCAAGTGACTCTCGAGGAGGTCAAGGGGTATTCTCCCAGCGAGCAGCTTGAGCGGATACGACAATCCATGGAGAGGGGAATGGACGCTCTGCTGCTGACTCCCATCAGCCATCCCGAGATTGCCGCGCAGCTTGACCGAATGGCGCAGGAGGGTTTGCCGGTCGTCGCGCTCAACAACGACATTGCGGCCTGCCGACTTTGTTATGTCGGCTGCGACTATTTTGGCAGCGGGCGCACGGCGGCTCAGATGATGGGCTACCTTTGCGCGGGACAGGGGGAGGTTGCCGCGGTAACCGGTTCGCTGTCCATGCTCGGGCATAGCCAGCGCATTGAGGGGTTTCGCTCGCAGCTTGCGGCCGAATTCCCGCAATTGTCTCTGGTTGAGGTGGCGGAAAATAACGACGACGACGGACTTTCGGCGCAGATTGTCAAAACGCTGATGGAGCGTCACAACCTGCGAGGAATCTATTTTGGCGCGGCGGGCGCGGCCGCGGGGTCCCGTACCGCCCACGCTATGGCCAAGGCTCCGCTGTCTATTGTGGTCAGCGACCCGGTACCGGCCGTCGCCACGCTCATCGAAAACAGCGTGGTGCAGGCTGCCATCGGTCAGCAGCCGTTTGAGCAGGGATATCGCGCTATGCGGATTCTGATTGAAAGGCTGCTGTTTCGTACCGAACCGCCCAGCGAGCGTATCTTCACCAAAAATGAAATTATTATCAAAACCAATCTATAAGGAGGTCATTTTGTGAAAGAATATACTGAATGGTTTTTAAAAACACCCAAGATTGTTTATGAAGGGCCCAAGACCGACCGGCCGCTGGCGTTTCGCTATTACAATCCGGAGGAAGTGATTGCCGGCAAGACCATGCGCGAGCAGCTTCGTTTTGCCATGTCTTACTGGCATACCATGTGCGCCGGGGGCAGCGATATGTTTGGCGTCAATACCCAGTCGAAGGCTTACGGAGGGGGAGACCCGGTGGACGCCGCGCTGCGCAAGGCTGAAGCGGCGTTTGCTCTGATGGATGCGCTGGATATGGACTTTTTCTGCTTCCACGATCGCGATCTGGTGGACGAGGCCGAAACCCTGCGCGAGACCAACAGCCGGCTCGACCGGGTGGCAGACCGTTTGGAAGAACTGATGAAGCAGACGGGCAAGAAGGTGTTGTGGGGTACGGCCAACTGCTTTGGTAATCCCCGCTATGTTCATGGCGCGGGTACAGCGCCCAATGCCGACGTGTTTGCCTTTGCCGCGGCGCAGATTAAGAAAGCGGTGGAAATCACTACCCGTCTGCATGGCGACGGCTATGTGTTTTGGGGTGGTCGCGAGGGATACGAAACCCTGCTGAACACTGACATGGCGCTGGAGCAGGAAAACATGGCCCGCCTGCTGCGTATGACGGTGGATTATGCGCGCTCCATTGGTTTTGAGGGGGACTTTTATATTGAGCCCAAGCCCAAGGAGCCGACCAAGCATCAATATGATTTCGATGCATCCACGGTGCTGGCTTTCCTGCGGCGGTATGGACTGGAACAGGATTTTAAGCTCAACATTGAAGCCAACCATGCCACATTGGCGGGCCATACCTTCCAGCATGAGCTGGCGGTGGCGCGTGTTAACGATGCGTTTGGTTCGATTGATGCCAACCAGGGCGATTTGCTGCTGGGATGGGACACCGAT
>CABQCM010000068.1 GCA_902462665.1 uncultured Oscillospiraceae bacterium
AGTATGTGGACGAGAAGATGCCCACCATCCGCAAGACCATTGCCAAGCAGATGGTTTCCTCCCTCTCCACCGCCGCTCAGCTGACCCACACGCTGACCTTCGACGCGACCGAGATCATGGCCTTCCGCAAGAAGCTCAAGGCGGGCGCCGAGGGCATGGGTCTGAACAACATCACCCTCAACGATATCATCCTCTACGCTGTGTCTCGCACCCTGAGCAAGCCGGAGCACCGTGCTCTCAACGCTCATTTGGTAAATGGCGACACCATGCGCTACTTCAACGGCGTGCATCTGGGCATCGCGGTGGACACCGAGAAGGGCCTGCTGGTTCCCACGCTGCATAACGCCGACAAGAAGTCCCTCAACGAGATCTCCATGGAGGCCAAGGCGCTGGCCACTACCTGCCAGAGCGGCGCTGCAACCCCCGACCTGCTGCAGGGCGCCAGCTTCACCATCTCCAACCTCGGCTCCTTCGGCATTGAGAGCTTCACCCCGGTCATCAACACCCCGCAGACCGGCATTCTGGGCGTTGACACCATCACCACTCGCGTGCGCGAGGTAAACGGCGAAATCAAGACCTATCCGGCTATGGGTCTGTCGCTGACCTACGACCACCGCGCGGTGGACGGCGCTCCCGCCTCCCGCTTCCTCAAGGATCTGAAATTCAACCTCGAAAACTTCTCCATCCTGCTGAGCAAGTAAGAGAAGCCGATATTTTCCCCGGCTCTCCCCGGTAACGGAGAGCGGCCGGGGCAACTTCCAAGGAAAGGATATGGATCGATTCTATGGAACTGTACGATCTGATTATTCTCGGCGGCGGCCCTGCGGGCTACAACGCGGCCGAGCGCGCCGGCGCGGCGGGACTCAAGACCCTGGTCATTGAAAAGCGCGCTTTGGGCGGCGTTTGCCTTAACGAGGGCTGCATTCCCTCCAAGTCGCTGCTCTATTCGGCCAAGATTTACGACTACTGCAATCACGGCGACAAATACGGCGTGACCACCACCGGCGCGGCGATTGACCAGAAAAAGGTCGTTGCCCGCAAAAACAAGGTGGTGTCGGCTCTCGTCGGCGGCATCGGCATGAAGATGAAGAAAAACGGCGTGAAGGTCGTTGACGCCGAGGGCACCATTCTCGGGCGCAGCGACGAGGGATTCCAGCTTGCCGCCAACGGGGAAACCTACACCGGCAAGCAGCTTCTCATCGCCACCGGCTCGATGCCGGTCATTCCTCCCATCCCCGGTCTGCGCGAGGGTGTGGAAACCGGCTTTGTCATGACCAACCGCGAGGTTCTCGATCTCGAAGAGATTCCGGGCAACCTGGTGGTCATCGGCGGCGGCGTTATCGGTCTGGAAATGGCCTCTTACTACAACTCGGTGGGCAGCCATGTGACCGTGGTTGAGATGCTCGACCACATCGCCGGCAACACCGACCGTGAGATTGGCAAAATCCTGCAAAACAACTACAAGAAAAAGGGCGTTGAGTTTATGCTCGGCTGCAAGGTCACCTCGGTCGGCGACGGCAAGGTTACCTTTGAGGACGCCGAGGGCAAAACCCAGTCGGTCGACGCGGACAAGGTGCTTTGCTCCATTGGCCGCCGTGCCGTCACCCAGGGCTTTGGTCTGGAAAACATCAACGTTTACACCGAGCGCGGCGCGATTGTGACCGACGAGTGCATGCGCACCAATGTCGCCGGCGTTTACGCGGCGGGCGACGTCAACGGCACGTCCATGCTCGCCCACACCGCTTACCGCGAGGGTGAGGTTGCCATCAACAACATCCTCGGCAAGAAGGACCGTATGCGCTACAACGCCATCCCCGGCGTGATTTACACCAACCCCGAGGTCGCTTCGGTCGGCGAGACCGAGGAATCGGCCAAGGCCAAGGGCATGGAGGTCAAATCGGTCACCGTCACCATGAACTATTCCGGCCGCTATATGGCGGAGAACGAGGGCGGCGACGGCATTTGCAAGATCATTGTTGACGCGAAGTACAACCGCGTGCTGGGCGTTCACATGATCGGCAATTACTCGTCCGAAATCATCTACGGCGCAGCCATGATGATCGAGACCGAGATGTGCATTGAGAATATCAAAGAGGTTGTCTTCCCCCATCCGAGCGTGTGCGAGGTCATCCGGGAAGCTCTGTTCGATATTAAATAAGTGACTAATGAAAAGGAGTCGATAGAGTATGCCAAAGTCAATGCCAGTCCATCCGGAGGAACGGTTCGCTGAGCGCACCATTACCTTCAAGGACATCCCCGTCTGCAAATACAACAAGACGGTCAAGGATGAGAAGAAGAACTTTACCAAGGAAGAGTTCCTGGGCATGTACGCCGATATGGTCGCCATCCGCGAGTTTGAGACCATGCTGCAGTCGATCAAGCTGCAGGGCCAGTACAACGGCAAGGAATTCACCTATCCCGGCCCCTCCCACCTTGCCATCGGTGAGGAAGCCACCGCGGTCGGCCAGGCTTACACGCTGGGCGTGGACGATTTCATTTTCGGCACCCACCGCAGCCACCACGAGGTGATTGCCAAGGGTCTGTCGGCCATCCGCAAGCTGTCGGACGAAGAGCTTGAGCGCATCATGAAGGAATTCAACGACGGCAAGAACTACGAAGTCGTCAAGAAGTACACCACCGGCAAGACCGTCAAGGACGTTGCCCGCGACTTCTTCATGTATGGCATCACCTGCGAGCTGTTCGCGAAGGACATGGGCTTCTCCCGCGGCCTGGGCGGCTCGATGCACGCTTTCTTCCTGCCCTTCGGCATTTACCCCAACAACGCCATCGTCGGCGGCTCGGGCCCCATCGCCACCGGTGTTGCGCTGTACAAAAAGTGCAATAAGAAGCCGGGTATTGTCGTTGCCAACGCCGGTGACGGCGCCGCGGCCCGCGGCCCGGTCTATGAGGCCATGACCTTCGCCTCCATGGATCAGTACAACGAGCTGTGGGAGGACGGCTACAAGGGCGGCCTTCCCATCATCTACAACTTTAATAACAACGCCTACGGCATGGGCGGCCAGACCAAGGGTGAAACCATGGCTTACGGCGACCTCGCCCGCCTGGGCTGCATCGCGCAGAACCAGCTCAACGCCGAGCGCATCAACGGCTGGAACCCGCTGGCCATGATCGACGCTTACCGCCGCGCCCGCAAGACTCTGGAAGAGGGCAACGGCCCCGTGCTGCTGGATGTTGTGACCTATCGTCTGTCTGGCCACTCGACCTCCGACGCGATGAGCTACCGCACCAAGGAGGAACTTGAAGAGTGGGAGGCGCTCGATCCCCTCAAGACCTTCCCGCAGCAGATCATCGACGCTGGCGTCGCCACTGCCGAGGAAGTCGAAGCGGTCAAGAACGAGATTATCGACCGCAACCATCGCATGTTTGCTCTGGCTTCGGATCTGGAGATTGCTCCTTACACCGATTACAACGAGCATCCTGACCACATCGAGGGCGTTATGTTCTCCAACGGTCACGTCGAGAAGATGGACGACCGTGAGTGCGAAGTCCGCGAGAAGAAGGAAGACAACGAGCGCGTCAAGAAGATTGCCAAGGCGGCCCGTTACGCTTACGATAAGGACGGCAAGCTGCTGCCCAAGGCTCGTCAGTACACCATCCGCGACGGTCTGTTTGAGGCCATCATGGATAAGTACTACACCGACCCGACCCTCATCGCCTATGGTGAGGACGTGCGCGACTGGAACGGCGCGTTCGCCGTTTACCGCGGCCTGACCGAGGCTCTGCCTTATCACCGCCTGTTCAACTCCCCGATCGCTGAGTCGGCCATCGTGGGTTCTGCCGTAGGCTACGGCATGGCCGGCGGCCGTGTCATCGCCGAGCTGATGTACTGCGACTTCATCGTCTGCTCGGGCGACGAAGTGTTCAACCAGATGGCCAAATGGCAGGCCATGAGCGCCGGCGGACTGAAGATTCCGGTGGTTCTGCGTGTGCCGGTCGGCTTCAAGTATGGCGCGCAGCACTCCCAGGATTGGACCGCGCTTTGCGCTCACGTCCCCGGTCTGAAGGTTGTCTATCCGGTCACCCCGTACGACGCCAAGGGCCTGATGAACACCGCTCTGAGCAGCACCGACCCGGTCTGCTTCTTCGAGAGCCAGGCGCTCTACGACATGGGCGAGCGTTTTGTTAAGGAAGGCGTGCCCGAGGGCTACTATGAGGTTCCGTTCGGCGAGCCCGCCGTGCGCACCGAGGGTAAGGACGTCACCATTCTGACCATCGGCGCTACCCTCTACACCGCGATGGACGCTGAGAAGATCCTGCGCGAGCAGTACGGCATCACCGCCGAGGTCATCGACGCGCGTTCGGTCGTTCCCTTCAACTACGAGAAGGTCATCGAGTCGGTCAAGAAGACCGGCCGCATCATCCTCGCTTCCGACGCTGTCACCCGCGGCAACATCCTCAACGACATGGCCACCAACATTACCCAGCTGGCCTTCGATTACCTGGATGCGCCTCCCGTGGTGGTCGGCTCGCAGAACTGGATTACCCCCGCTGCCGAGTACAAGGAGCAGTTCTATCCGCAGCCCGAGTGGATCATCGACGCGCTGCATGAGAAGCTGCTGCCCATTCCCGGCTACACGCCCAAGCACAACTACTCCAACACCGAGTTGCTGCGCAAGTCCAAGATGGGCGTCTAATTTCTAAGGAACACCGGCGGTCTTTCCCGGGCTTTATCGCCCGGGAAGCCTGGCCGGACAAGGGCAGGGGATGAAACGCGGCCATTCGATTGGAACCATGCGTTTTGTTCGCCGCCAACCATCTGCACGGGCGGAGGGGCTAACCGCTCCTCCGCCCGTACTTTATCCGCAAGCTTTTTGCGTAGTTTACAGCAAAGGAATCGCCTATGCGTATTTTATATCAAAAGACCAACGACCCTTATTTCAACCTCGCGCTGGAGGAGTATCTGCTGCGCCAGTGCAAGGGGGATATTTTCATGCTATGGATCAATTCCCCCTGTATTGTGGTCGGCCGCAATCAGAATACCCTGGCCGAGGTCAACTACGATTACGTGCGCGAGCATGCTATCCCGGTCGTGCGCCGTCAAACCGGCGGCGGCGCGGTCTTTCACGACCTTGGCAACGTCAACTACACCTTTATTGAGGAGGGGGGTACGGACAATTTCAGCAACTATGCGCTGTATTGCCGCCCCATTATCGAGGTGTTACAGTCGCTCGGCGTGCCGGCTGAGCTGTCGGGGCGCAACGACCTGCTCATCGACGGCAAGAAATTCTCGGGCAACGCCCAGTGCGCCTGGCATGGCCGGATGATGCACCACGGCTGCATCATGTTCAACGCCAACGTCAACAACCTGTCCGACGCGCTGCGGGTCAACCCCCTCAAGATTCAAAGCAAGGGCATCAAATCGGTGCGCAGCCGTGTGACCAATATCGCGGAGCACCTGCCCTCGCCCCTGTCGATGGAGGAATTCTGCGACCGGGTGCTGAGCAAGGTCGAGGCCGAAAATCCCGGCAGCGAACGCTATGCTCTGACCGAGGAGGAAATCGCGGCCGTGCAGAAGCTGCGGGACGAAAAGTACGCCACTTGGGAATGGAATTTCGGTTATAAAAAAGAATATTCTTTTCACAAGGACAGCTATTTCCCCGCCGGGCTGCTGGACGTGCGCATGAACATTGCCGAGAACCAGATTGCCGACGTTCGCATTTACGGCGACTATTTCGGCCGGCGGGACGTGTCCGAGGTCGAGCAGGCGCTGTGCGGCGCTGCTTATGCTCCCGAGGCGGTGCGCTCCTGCCTGGAACCGCTGGATCTGGCGGAATATTTCTCCGGCATTACCCTTGACGAGCTGCTGACCGCTTTCTTTTAAGCGCGGCGCCGTCACGATTTTGGAAAGGAATGAGTCAATCTATGAAAGCAGTCATGTATGGCGCGGGCAACATTGGCCGCGGCTTCATCGGGCAGCTTCTGTACCAGTCGGGCTATGAGACCTCCTTTGTGGACGTCGCCCCGAAGGTCATTGAGCAGCTCAACACCCAGCACAGCTACCCCGTGCGCATTCTTTATAAGGATACCTACGAGGAGCAGATGGTCGAAAACGTCAGCTGCGTGGACGGCAACGACATCGAAGCGGTTGCCACCGCCATCGCTGAGGCCGACGTCATGGCCACCGCGGTGGGCGTGAATATTTTGAAATTCATCATCGGCCCGGTGTCGGAGGGTCTCAAAAAGCGCTTTGCCAACCCGGCCAGCAAGCCGCTGAATATCATCATCTGCGAAAACCTCATCGGCGCGGATACCTATCTCAAAAACGCCATTGCCGAGAAGCTGAACGACGAGGAAAAGAAGCTCCTCGACGAAAAGGTGGGCTTTGTCGAGGCTTCCATCGGCCGCATGGTGCCGGTGCAGACCCCCGAAATGCAGGGCGACAATCCTCTGCGCGTGTGTGTGGAGAGCTACGGCATCCTGCCGGTGGATAAGGCGGCCTTCAAGGGCGAGATTCCTCCCATCAAGAACATGGTGCCCTTCACTCCGTTCGAGTTTTACATTCAGCGCAAGCTCTTTATTCATAACATGGGCCATGCCTTCTGCGCCTATCTGGGCAACCTGATGGGAGTGGACTACATCTGGCAGTCGATTGAGAATCCGTATGTCGAGCTGCTGGTCATGCGCGCCATGCAGCAGTCGGCCATCTGCCTTGCGCAGCACCACGGCGTGCCGTATCAGGAGCTCAACGATCACGTGGAGGATTTGCTCGGCCGCTTCGGCAACCGTCAGTTGGGCGATACCGTCAAGCGCGTGGGCAACGACTTGAAGCGCAAGCTCAACCCCAACGACCGCATCGTGGGCGCGCTGAACCTCTGCCAGTCGGAGGGGATCCTGCCCAAATACCTCTGCCTCGCGGCCGCCGCGGCCATGAACTTTGGCCACGACGAGGTGTCCAAGGAG
>CABQCM010000069.1 GCA_902462665.1 uncultured Oscillospiraceae bacterium
GGTGTCAATATATTGCTTTTTCATGGTGAAAACCATTCCTCTTTTTGTCTTTTGTCGTCTCTCTGAGACAGTTTTTTATCCTTTTACCGCGTTCATTTTGGCGTGTTTTCGTACTGCGCGGCGGCCAGCTCTTCCCGAAGCCACTGCCGGTAACCCAACATTTCCTCCCGATCGGGCGAAGCTGAGAGAACAAAGCCGACCTGCCCCAGCAAACGATGCAGATACCGCTGCGG
Source organism: uncultured Oscillospiraceae bacterium (assembly GCA_902462665.1). Taxonomy (GTDB): domain Bacteria; phylum Bacillota; class Clostridia; order Oscillospirales; family Acutalibacteraceae; genus CABQCM01. The sequence goes on from CABQCM010000069.1 coordinate 234, forward strand.
GTCGTCGTCGCTCCCGATTTGCCGCAGGTGCGACGAAACTCCAAATTTTTGACAATAATAAATTTCTTGCCGCAGCCGCTTGCGGTACGAGCTTGGAACATTCACCCTATCGTTGACCACCAGGCCGGTGACCGTCTGGCGGTGGTGGCAGTCGGTGCATTTGGTCTTTCTCTCATTGAGTCGAAAGCCGTATGCGGCCAGTTCCTTTCGAACCAGAGTCATCACCTCGGCAGCGTCCAGCGGCCCAGAAAAGGCCATATCGTCGCAGTAACGGGTGTAAACAATGCCCCGCGCGGCACACCAGCCGCCCACACGATTGTCAAATTCGCGCAGAATGATGTTGGAAATGGCGGGCGAGGTGGGCGCGCCCTGAGGAAGCGCGTCACGATAATAGCAAAGCATGGCGAGCAAAATTCGATTCTGTTCGGAATATTGCTCGGGCGGGAATACCTTGTCCTTCACGGTGGAATAGCGCACCGAGTCAAAAAAATGCCGGATATCCAGCTTGAGCACCCGTACCTTGCCCGCATGTACGCGCGCGTTTTTGACAATACCGCCGCCGTATCGATAGGCGGTGGCGTAAGGGGATATTTCGGCGCGGCTCAACAACACGCGCAATATTTTTCTTTGAATGGATTTTAACAGCTCGTCCGGCACCGAAAGCTGACGGTGAGAGCCGTCGGCCTTGGGCAGCGACACTGTATGATAATGCGTCCCCAAGCGATTGCTGACGGCATAGAGCGTCTTAGCTTTGACTCCCAAATCCTGCTCCAGGGAGGAAAGCTCGCGGTATACGATTGTCATTCGCTCTTTCCCCCTGTGAGCCAACGTGGAACAACACAAAATGTATGGCGACTTGCAAAGCCATATGGAATGTGCGGCCAACGCGCCGCACACCCGCAGCACACGCAGTGTGCTAGAATATGGCGATGCAATCGCCTGAGCGCATGCGAATGCGTCAAGGTTACCCCAAACCGGCGGCGACTCGCCGCCGGCGCCAGAAAAAAGACCCGGCAAACCGCTGTTGTTCCATCGGGTTGATTATAGCATGGAAAGAAGGGCAAAGCAACCAGGCAAACGGGCGTAAAATAAAAATTGTAGTTTTTTAGTTTAAAGTAAAAAAAGCCAGCACTTTTATATTTGGGAAAAGGCCAGCCGCTGTTGCGTCACGGCAAAATGAAGGCAACCACATTACAGCGTGATTGTGCCGTCTGGCCCAATATACAAAAGAAGTTTTTTCCAAATATTGCACAAAAGACTTTTGTCCCCCTTTTTCAAAAGGCGGTGGGGGTCGAAGGGACGCCGCCCTGCAGTGCGCGAAATATTTCAGAAAACAAAGCCCAGGAGGGTTACGTCCTTACCGGAAGCACTGGATTTGTGCATTTTGCTGTTTTTTAACCGTTTTTCGGCAAGCTAAAAAAGGCGCGGGAAACTCCCCGCGCCTTTCTCTTGTTCGTCAGCCTTAGTCGATCTCAACCGCTACCTTCATATCCTTGCGGCTGGCAGCAGCGCGAGCAACCGTACGCAGGGCTTTGGCAATCCGTCCCTGCTTGCCGATGACGCGACCCATGTCACCCTCGGCAACGTGCAGATGATAGACGACAACGCCCTCCTCATCGGGCTCGTCGGCAGAGACGCTGACCTGGGAGGGATCCTCCACCAGACCCTGCGCCATAGCGATGATCAACTGTTCCATGTTCATTACCATGCCTTTGCCTTGCAAAGGCTTCCTTTCTTTCGGAATTTGCGCCCACTTCAGCCAAGCCGAAGCTGCCGCGGATATTTTTGCGGCCCAAGCGCAAAAACGGCGCGTGAAAAATATTTTTCACGCTGTCTTGCTCTGGCATCTTAGAGTACGCCGTTCTTTTTGAGCAAAGCCTTGACCGTATCGGTCGGCTGAGCGCCGTTTTGCAGCCACTGCTTGGCTTTGTCGGCGTCGATTTTGACCTCGGCGGGCTCGGTCAACGGGTTGTAGTACCCAATCTCCTCAATAAAACGACCGTCGCGCGGATAGCGGCCGTCGGCTACCACGATGCGGTAAAACGGAGCCTTCTTCGCGCCCATGCGGCGGAGTCTGATTTTCACTGCCATGTTTGTCACCTCCAATTTCAATGGATACCCAAAAGCGGGCTGTTATCAAAAAGCGGGCGGTCGAACGAGAACCATCCGAACCCTGTTCGGAGGATTCTCACCCGGCCATACGCTCTGTAACCTTTCTTGTTTCGCCGGGACAATGCAATCCGCTTGCCCGGCGGGCGTTAAGGAACGCAGCGGCGAAGGACTGCGATAGAAAAAATCCTGCTTTCTTGCTGAAGGAAATCGTGAAGCTACAGCCCAAAGCCCGGCGGGAGCTGCATCCTGCCGCGGCGGCCGCGCTTGCCCGGCTTCTGCATGGATTTAAACATCTTCTGCATTTCTTCAAACTGGCGGATGAGACGGTTGACGTCCTCCACCTTCTGCCCGCAGCCGGCGGCAATGCGTTTGCGCCTAGAGGCATTGAGCAGTTCCGGCTTGGCGCGTTCCTCCGGCGTCATCGATTGGATGATGGCCTCGGTGCGCGGAAGCTGCCGCTCGTCCACCTCGACGTCCCGCAACTTTTTGTCCATCCCGGGCAGCATGGATAAAATCTGCTTGATGGATCCCATTTTCTTAATCTGCTGGAATTGCGCCAACATGTCGTTTAAATCAAATTTATTTTGCTGGAGCTTGCGCGCGACCTCCATCGCCTGCTTTTCGTCCAGCTCGCTTTCCGCTTTCTCGATGAGGGAGAGCACGTCGCCCATACCCAAAATGCGGGAAGCCATGCGTTCGGGATGAAACGGCTCGATGTCGTCCAGCTTTTCCCCCGTGCCGGCAAACTTCACCGGACAGCCGGTCACCGCCCGCACCGACAACGCCGCACCGCCGCGGGTATCGCCGTCGAGCTTGGTGATAATAACGCCGCCGATGCCCAGCGCCTCATGAAACGCCTTGGCGACGTTGACGGCGTCCTGGCCGGTCATGGCATCGACCACCAGCAAAATATCGCTTGGCTGCAGCTCGGCCTTGATGCGGCGCAGCTCGTCCATGAGCTGCTCGTCGACATGCAGCCGGCCGGCCGTATCCAGCAATACAAAATCGTGCCCGTAATCCTTAGCGTGGGAATAGGCTTCCTTGGCCGTTTTCACCGGATCCTGCGTGCCGCGCTCAAACACCGGCACCCCCGCCGTTTCGCCCACAATCTTCAGCTGGTCGATGGCGGCCGGACGGTAAATGTCGCAGGCCACGAGCAGGGGACGGTGCCCCTGTTTTTTGAGCAGCTTGGCCAGCTTGGCGGCATGGGTGGTTTTTCCCGCGCCCTGCAGGCCGCAAAGCATGACCACCGAGGGGCCTTTTGCCGCAGTATTCAAATGACTCTGGCTCCCGCCCATGAGCTCGATCAGCTCCTGATTGACCAGCTTGACAACCATCTGGGAGGGGGTCAAACTCTCGGTCACCTTGGCGCCAATGACCTTTTCGGTCAGAGAGGCGGTAAAATCCTTGGCTACCTTATAGTTGACGTCGGCCTCCAGCAGGGCGAGGCGAACCTCCCGCATGACCTCGCGCACATCGGCCTCGGTCAGCTTGCCCTTGCTGCGCATCCGCTTGAATGCGGCCGACAGTTTATCGGATAATCCCTCAAACGCCATACCAATCACCCTGCCTTTGCCATGCAAAGGGTTCCTTTCTATTGGAATCTACACCAGCCGCGGCGAAATCGATCTTGCCGCGCAATTATTTTATGTCGCACCCGGCTTATTCATCCCAGATACAGACCGACCGGGCCAGCTCCTCAATACGCTGTGTCGCATCGCTGGCGGGAAGCTCGCCGCACAAGGCGATAATCTGCCGCGCCGCACGATCCTGCTCCTCCAAACGCCGGAGCAACCCCAGCTCCCCCTCCAGCTCGAGGAGGCGGGCCTCCGCCCGTTTGATATAATCCCGCACCCCCTGCCGGGTGATGCCAAAACGGCCGGCAATCTCGGAAAGAGAAAGGTCGTTGTCGTAATAATCCGAAAAAATCTCCCGCTGCCGCTCCCCCAAAACGCTCCCATACAGGTCAAACAGCAGCGACATGGCAAGCTCCTTTGGCATTGCAGTTGCCTCCTTGCCTGTAAAGCAATGTTGCTTTACACCTATGGCATTATACCATAAACCGCGCCGTTGTCAAGAGAAAACCACCGGTTTGCGCCGAAAAAATTTCCATCTGCTGCACAGATTCGGGATAGCGGGACGTTAAACCGGTCGCACCGAACCGTTGTCAATGTATTGAGGTGGAATTTTTCTCACTTCATACTGCCGATGGGTGCGCAGGATACGTTGGCAAAGCAGCTCCACCGCCTCGCTCGCAATGGTGCGAGTATCCTGCACGATGCAGGAGGGCGCGCGCATGTCCCAGTCCCCCGTTTCGGCCTTGTCAATGGTTAGAATCGAGGGCCGCTTTTCCTCTGGGATGGTACACACGGCTTCGAACAAGGGGCATGCGTCGTCCGCGCCGCAGACAAAGGCGGTCACGCCGCTTTCCATCCGATCGGTCACCTGATCTTTGGTAACATTGTCCATCAAAAGCTCCCCCCCACAAGGCAGCCCCTGCTCGCGAAGGCAGCCTTCAAACCCTTCCCATCGCTGCACCAGCGGCTGAACTCCTACAATGGGGCCGCAAAAGGCGATGCGGCGGTGCCCCGAGCGAATCAGGGCCTGCGCCGCCATGCGGCCGGTAAGGCGGTGGTCGGTCTGCACACAGGGAAAGCCCAACCCAATCAGCTCGCGGTCGAGCAGTACGACTGGAAAATCCATGTCGGCCAAACGCAGCAGCTCTTTATTGTATACCTCCTGCGCAGCGGGAAAGAGCAGCAGCCCCTGCGCGCCGGTTTGCAGGGCGAATCGGATGAGGGGGCCTTCGATTTCATGCGGGCTTCTCTCCTCCAAATGCGAGGAGTACTGCGAGCAGAAAAGATTTCCACGCAGGGTGGCCTGGCTGATTTCAATGGTTAAATTCTGCGAAAAATGATTGCCCCAGCCCTGGGTAATCAGGGCGATATGCCGCCGGGCGGCCGATTGCTCGGTCCCCAGCGGCCCAGACAGGCTGTTTTCATTCGTACAGACAAAGCTGCCCTTGCCGTGCACGCGGTAGATCAGGCCTTCTGCCGTCAGGGCGTTGAGGGCGTTGACCGCCACAATGCGGCTGACCCCGTATTGCTTCATGAGCTGGCTTTCGCTGGGCAGCTTCTGCCCAGCGGCCAAATCGCCGGATAAAATTCCGGCGCGCAGATCGTCCATAATGCGCACATAGCGCGGGCGAGAATCGGGCTGTGAATCGTGCATTATTGTCTTCCTTTCCCTGCGCAGCGTTTTTGGCTCAACTTATTATATCATGTTGTTGGATAATGTCAATCAAAAGGCAGGACTTTTCTTGTCGCCAGTCACAATTGACGATGTAATATAAAATGATATAATAAAAATACAAGAATGGCCTGTCTTTGGAAATCTTGATATATTAAGTTTAGGAGGTTTTACCATGACATCCAAGCAACGAAGTCCAATCAGGCAATGGCTCTGTCTTCTACTGGCAGTAATGCTGCTGGCCGGAGCCATTCCAATGGAGGTGATGGCAATGGACATTGCAAACGGCTCCGAGTATGGAGCGACCGAGGCAATCAGCCTCAACGGTACGTGGGAGTTCACCCCCGACACCGAGGCGAAATCGGTAGTGATACGCGCCGGGCGGGAGACAGACGCAGCTCCGCTGACCCCGCTGTGCGGCGAAGCCGTCGCCGCCAAGCTGACGGTAGACGACCCTGCGGCCGTTCGCTATGGTAAAATTATGGCCCTGATCGAGGCGGACAGAGCAGCAGACGGAAAGCTTCGGACCTTATCCGCTCAGCTCAACGGCGGCGAATGGCATTCCATCTCTCTGGACGGCATGGCAATCGGCCGCAAAATCTGGATCGAGCTTCCCATGAACCCCAGTGACCTGTGCGCAGGTGAAAACACCATTTCTCTCAAAGCGACAGCAGACGGGACAGCTCCCCAAAACGCGGTCATGCTGTACGGTGAGCGCGAGGGGGAAGAGCTTCGCCACTGCGTGCGCATCAAATATTATCCGGAACTGCCGGACGGCTGGCAGGATATGACCGTGCCCAGCGCGTGGGAGGGTAATTTCACCCTGCCCACCCCCAAAGAGGATCCCTCCGGCCGCACCCCCGCGCTGTGCGTGAGCGTCAATGGAGCCGGGAGCCGTCTGATTGACCTGGAGGCCTATCGCGGGCAGGACGCGGCCCTCATTGAGATTCCGCTGGAGCTGTCCGGCCTTGTCCAGGGCGCGAACGCCTTCCGTGTGGCTTCCAACGTTACCGCCGGGCCGGGGCAAGGGAACTCCACCAGCGTGGACATTCCCTTTTACTCGACCTTGAGCGGCATGGACGTGACCGGCAGCGGTTTTTACCAAAGCGGTGCTTTTATACAGGCGACCACCAACGTGCCGGCAATCTCCCTGATGCTTAAAAAGCAAAATGGGGAATGGGATACCGTCCGGCAGTATGACGATCAGAGAATCGGCAGCGTTGTCGTCGGCCCACTGGCCGACAACGGGCAGACCTATGAGATTCAAT
>CABQCM010000070.1 GCA_902462665.1 uncultured Oscillospiraceae bacterium
TCCAGATACACGACCTGTTTCAAATCATCACCCGATTCCGCTATCTTTTTAAGTTTTTCCGCCGTATCTTATACTGGCATGTTGAGACTTGTTTCGCATGCATTGGCCGTTCCATCGCCGATAACAATGTTCCGAACAGGTGAGAACCCAAAACGTACTCTCCGTTTTCCCACTGGCAGCGCCACCCAGGTACTGCTTTTATTATAAGGCCTGACCCACCGGGATTGTGTCAGAATCGAGAAGCACATTTTGTCGCAATGGGACAATCATTATCCTCTATGGAGAAGTTGGTCGTTACCCAATGACAAGCAAAAACAGCCTGTGGAATACATTCCACAGGCTGTTTTTTTATGAGAATTACAATTATCTCGACAGACTGAACGGCAGTTGATCGTCCGTATAAACAGTGTTCGAGGGAGAGCAGGACATCTCGGCTTTCATAACGCCGCCCGCCTTAATATCCTCATAACGCAGATAGGTGGTTTCCACCGGCTTGTCGTTGAGGGTCAGAGACCGGACATAGACATTCTCGGCCGAATTATTTTCAGCTTCAATGACCAAATCCTTACCGTTGTCCAAATGGACCGTGCATTTTTTCACAGCGGGAGAACCGAGCACGTATTCTCCTGATCCCGGGCAGACCGGGTAAAAACCGAGGGTGGTAAAGACATACCATCCGGCCATGCTGCCGTTGTCCTCGTCGCCGGGATAACCGTTAACCCCGCTGTTAAACGCCTCTTTGGACACCTTGCGCACCCAATAAGCACACTTGTCCTTGTTGCCCATGCAGGAATAAATATAGGGAATGTGGAAGCTGGGCTGATTGGAAATGGCGAACTGCCCAAAGTCAACCGCCGCCATCTCGGTCATTTCATGAATCTCCAGCGGATATCCATACGGGCGGAAATACGGCGGGGTGGCAAAGAGGGTGTCAAGCTTCTCAATCATCTTGTCTCTGCCGCCCATCAGACCGGCCATTCCGTAAAAGTCATGGTAAACCGCAAAGCTATTCTGCCAGGGGCCGCCCTCGCAGTAATCCCCGCCCCAGTCAAACTGGGTGAAGTCGTCGCGCATCTTACCTTCCTCGTCCCTAGCGCGCATGAAGGTGGTTTCCCGATCAAACAGGTTTTGATAATTGAGGGCGCGTTTTGCGTATTCCTGCTGCAGCTCGGTCTTGCCAAGAATGCCCGCAATGCGCGAAATGCAGAAGTCGCCATAGGCATAATCCAGAGTAGCGTTAACGCTCTCTTTGACCGTATTGGGCACATAGCCGTACTTGAGATAAAGCTCGATTCCGTTGCGTCCCTGCACCGGCAGATCGGCCTTGTTGTTGGCGTGCTTGATCATACCCTCGAGGGCCTTTTCGATTTTAGTACGATCGGTGATAATGCCCTTTACAATGGCGTCAGCCAGCACCGGGTCGATCATCGTGCCAGGCATGTAACCGCGCTCGCCGGGCGAAAGCCATTTGGGCAGCCAGCCGCTCTCATCATAGAAGTTAAGGAATGCGTCGGCCATTTCGGCGTACCGGTCAGACAGAATCAGCGAGTAAAGCGGATAAACCGTCTTGTAAGTATCCCAGAAGCCGTTGTCGGAATACATCACGCCGTCGCGAATGGAGCCGTCTGCCGGGCTATAGTGCTTCTTGTTGTTATCCGCATCCAGCTCATAAAACACGCGGGGGAAGAGGAACATGCGGTACAGGCAGGTATAGAAGGTTTTCATCTGCTCCTCGCAGTCGGTCTCGATTTCCAGCTTGGACAAGTGCTTCTCCCACTCGTTGATAGCGTCGGCGCGCAGCTCGTCAATGGGTTTGGTCACCTCGCGCTCCAGATTGCGCTGGGCCTGCTCCACACTGATGAAGGAAATGGCCATGGTATACCCCACCGTCTTCGGCTCAGTACCGGCGAAAGCAAGGCTCAGGCAAAGACCGGGAGCCGTATTGCTCTTGGCCGCGTCGTAGCGTTTTCCGCTGCGATCGCCTACCACCGTCTTTTCCATATCAAAATCGCAGTCAAACTGCATGACAAAATACTCGGCAAAGTTTTCCGGGGCAGCGCCGGTATTCGCACGGGTATAGCCCGTAACCCGGCGGGCCGCAGGGTCGAGCTGAAGCATGATTTCCTGATCCGTATTCACCATCGACAAACGATGGGTATCGGCCGTGTCGTATGTAGCGGTACAGGATGCGCCGCGGACGGTGGGAACCACCGTCAGCACGGTGCGATATTGCAGAAAACGAACCGAAAGCTCATACGGGGTCATGACCGTCTCATGCAGCCGGAAGCCGCTGCGGCGAGCGTTGTCAAAGTAGATGCGATCTCCTGTCTGCGCCATCATGACAAAATTGCCGTAGTCGTTCACCCACGGGCTGGGCGTGTGGGTCAAACGGATACCAGTGGTTACCTTATCGTTCGGATTGAAAAAAAGGCTTTCCTCCGCACGGGTTTCCAGCGCAAACGAGGTCATGCCAAAAGGCATGCCGGTGACCGGCAGGATATTACCGGCAGAAAAGGCGGGCACCGAATTGGTTCCCTGCTGGACATTAACCAGATCAACATACTTCATACCTGTTACCTCCAAGGTTGATCGCACCGGCAAGCAAGCGCGGCCGAAGCCGTATGCTGCTTGTCCATGCTTTGTTTCCACATTTTGACCGAATGGAACTCTCCCTTTTATAGCACAGAACCCCGCCCGTGTCAATATGTGGCTGAAAACTTATTTATCGCATAAGCCATACCGTTTGGCCAATGGCATTAGCGAATCCATTACCCTTTGGCGAACGCTGCGCGGTGTGAGAACCTCGACCTTATCGCCAAAGCTCAGAATTGTACCGATGAAGCCGTCGCTGACCACCACCGGAACGCGAAACGTAAAGTAATCCTCTCCGCTGCGCCTGATCGGCAGCTCCGCACCAAAGCAATCGAGCATTTCCTCCAAAAAGGAATTGTGGCAACGAAGCTCTACCTGCTCCACCTCGCCGCCAAACGCATGAAATATTTTCGACGCATAGTCGGCGGTATCAAAAAAGCCGCGATATTCACATACCTCTTCGAAGCTGCGGGCATCCTCCGCCAGACGAGTCACCTTTTTCATACGGTCAACGCGCAGATGCATGAGATTGTCATATTTTTCGTTGTTGCCGATTAAATAATAATGATCGTTGCTCCACATCAGGGCGTAGGGGCTGATCTTAAATTCCTTCTCCTGTACGCTAACACCGCCTTGCTCATCCATCTGTCGGCGGTGGTAAGCAAACGAAATTTTCTGCCGGTGGGCAATGGCTTCACTGGCAGCGTCGATGCAATAATAAATTTCTTCATTATCCTGCTTGTGACTGTCGTCAATATAAATCTGATTTTCAAGATGTTTCTGCTGATGCTGGCTAACCAATCCTCCCAGCTTATCGATCAACTCACGCGATTTCTTAGGAGTAATAAAATTCGCCGTGCGCACCGCATCCATCAGCAGCCGCACTTGTGGGACCTCAAAAGATCGCGCAGCCAGATAGTACCCTCGCTTTGGTACATAGACATTCAAAATATCCATCCCCTGAGCGCGCAGCACCTCAATATCACTGTAAATTGATTTACGGTTGGCCGCGATACCCACCTGTTCCAATGCCTGCCCCAGCTCGACAGCGGACATCGGATGCTCCTCGTCGGTATACCGCTCGAAAATCTCCCGCAAAACCAATAGCTTTCTCTTCTGCTGCGCATTTCCAGCCACGACGGCTCCCCTTCCTTTCGCTCCAAAAGCGGGAAGCCCGACAGCGCTAAAACCGCTTTTGAATCTCGTTTCTCGCCAAGGCGGCGCATATCCCCAAAAGCGACGAAAAGGCGCATATGCGCCTTTTCTTTCTGCATCCCGCCAGCAGCTTGAGAAACAAATATTTACCACATCGAACAGACGGTGCAGATTGGTTGACATTCACGGCAACCAATCTGTCGCAAGCTCTTGCCTCGCCATATCGCTTTGGCCGTAAAACTCTGTCGAATCTCATACCGCTTGCCCAGCAAAAACTAATGAAACGCACATCCCACCGTCTGGATTAAAATTTTGATATCCAGCCCAATGTGGAAATGATCCAGATAATCCAAATTACAGCGGCATTTCTCAGGTAAAATCTCATTCACATAGATTTCATCCGGGTTATCACAGCCCTCAAGCCGTTCCCCTTCATTGCGAAACATAATGCTGGCCTGGCCGGTGATACCGGGCGGTAACAGTAGTGTGGACATCATCCATGGCTCGTATTGACGAACGTAAGTCGCCACCTCAGGACGAGCCCCCACAAAGGACATCTGGCCAATCAACACATTAATGATCTGTGGAAATTCGTCCAGCCGAGTTGCACGAATCCATCGGCCTGCCGAGGTAATGCGCGGATCGCTCTTTCCCGATGTGACATGGGCGCCGATCTTATCGGCATCCACCACCATGGTGCGAAATTTTAAAATTTTAAACTCCTGACCAAGCACGCCGATGCGGGTCTGACGATAAAACACCGGCCCTTTCGAGGTGCATTTGACAATGACGGCAAGCACCAGCAACACCGGCGAGACGATAATCAGCAAAACGGCGGATAACAGAATATCCAGAAAACGCTTGAGCAGCAGCATTGCGCTCTTTGATTTCAAAAGCTCGTAATAATGCCGAACATCCTCGTTTTGCATCGGCTCGGGCAGATCATCGAAACGCTTGGGCAACGTCATTGAGACACATCCTTACCGTCGACTCACGATGGAATCGGCTGTTTGTTGTGGTGGAAGGTGGGAACCAAATCCTTCACCAAAGAGAACATCGCAGGCAAATCCTCAAACGCCGTGCTCTGCTCTAAATTCTTAATCTTTTGAGCCAGCACACGGGGATCCAGCTCGATGGGCTTCATGACATAAATCTTATTGTTGGCCGTCTTGCTAAAATCTTCGTTGGCCATGGTGATTTCCTCATATAGTTTTTCACCCGGCCGAAGACCGGTAAACACAATTTTAATATCCACGTCCGGCTCATATCCAGACAATCGAATGAGATCCCGGGCCAAATCGACGATTTTTACCTGCTCGCCCATGTCCAGAACAAAAATCTCACCGCCTCTGGCCATCGCGCCGGCCTCAAGCACGAGCTGTACCGCCTCGGGGATGGTCATGAAGAATCGCTTCATATCCGGGTGGGTGACCGTCACCGGCCCGCCCGCGGCAATCTGTTTACGGAAGTAGGGAACCACGCTACCGTTGGACCCGAGCACATTGCCAAAACGCACGGCGGCAAAATCGGTCGAAGAAATGGTGTCCATCATCTGAATAACCAATTCGGTAATCCGTTTGGACGCCCCCATAATATTGGTGGGATTGACCGCCTTGTCGGTCGAAATCAGAATGAATTTCTCCACGTGATACGCAATGGCAGTTTGTGCGGTATTGATTGTGCCGGAAACGTTGTTTTTGATGGCTTCGCAAGGATTAATCTCCATCATTGGCACATGCTTATGAGCGGCGGCATGAAAAACGATCTGCGGGTGGAATTCCTCAAAGACCTCCTCCAGACGCTGCCGGTCGCGCACCGAGCCAAGCCGGACGACATACTCGTTGTTTTTCCATTTTTCCTTCAGCTCATTGTCCAGGAAAAACAGCCCGTTTTCGTGAAAATCAAAAATGACCAGCTTTTTACAGCCCAGAGCCAGCACCTGACGGCAAATTTCCGATCCAATGGAGCCGCAGCCACCAGTGACCAAAACCGTCTTTCCTTCAATCATCTCTTTGACGATGGTCATATTCAGATGGATGGAATCCCGGCGAAGCAGTTCTTCCAGATTAATATCGGATACCGACGCCTTGGACAAATCGGTCTCGTCAATGGTGCCAAACCGGCGCATACTGCACCGATTGGACCTACAGCACTCCAGAATGTCTTGCAACAGCTTACGGCTGGCGTTTGGAATAGCTACAATTACCTCGGACGCATGCGTCTGGCCAATGGCCTCGTTGAGCTTGTCCAATCCCCCGTACACACGCACGCCCAAAATCTTTTTGCCCTGCAAAGACGGATCGTCGTCCATCACGGCGACTGGCATGAGATTCATTTCAGGATGGCTGTGCATCTGCTTGAGCAAATAGGTACCAGTCCCCCCCCCGCCATAAATGATCGTCCGCTTCATATCGGTCGCACGAAACACCATCACTTTAGCGCGAGCCGACAAAAACAACCGAACCGACATACGCCCGGCGAGCATAAACAGCAGCATGGCCATCCCCAGAATAATAATCAATTCTGGAGCGAGATGGTCGAGACCAACAATCCAGCGCACGGCTGCATAATCGGCCACAAACAGAGCGCAGGTACCGATGGCAACCGATAAAATCTGCTTGAGAAGGTCGCCAAAGCTGATATTGCGCCATACTCCAATATAACAGCCGCACAGGGCGTTGAGCACCAGCATTACCCCGCTCACACCCGTGATGTAAAGCGGCAGATGATTCTGATAATGTACGGGCGTATGGGTCCAATAGCTCAGCCGGAAAGCGATGAGCACTGAAAAGACGACCGATATAACATCCCACAAAATCAAAAGTAAAATAGGGGCGTATTTTTTTAATTTGCACATTCCAAAAATCAGGCCTTTCCGCAGCCATATGATACCGCGATGTCGTTTTAATCAATCAAAGTAAAAAATTTCTCAGATATGGTTTATTATAGCTTTGTCCATCACGGAAGTCAACCGTAATTTATTTTATGGAGTAAAATGGAGCGCGGATGTACCGGGATTACCATGGTTTCAGCGCGACAGACTGCACCTCTTTCCACGCGTCCATTCTCCCGAATTTTAAGTTGCAAAAATTGTTT
>CABQCM010000071.1 GCA_902462665.1 uncultured Oscillospiraceae bacterium
GAGGGCGAAACCCTGACAGGTAATTTCGTGGATATTTTTGACAGCCGACTTCCTGTTTTGACTGAAAAAGTGATGCCGGCCGACTCGTCGGCACTGCTTCTGGATATCTCGGAGTTGCTGGAGTCGGATATTCCCCGTTTTGCTCACGCCGGCGGCACGATGCAGGGCGAGGTGAGCGAAACGGCGGAGAAAACGACCTATTCGCTGTACGGCCCCAAGGGCTCCATAACCTCGGCGCGTCTGCTCGGTAATGGAAAATACCCTCAAAACGTGATTGTGACCGATGCAAACGGGCAGCGGTATGGCGCCTCCATCGCGCTCTGGGACAACGATACCGCCTCTCTGCTGGTGCAAATCGATCACAATTCGGTCGATGTTTTGACGGTGGAGGTGATTTGGGGGGATACTCCGGTGCAGACTACGCCCGATTATACCCTCCAGACCGTCACGGTCAAGACCAACGAAACGGACGAGGACGCCGAATTCCTGTTTGAGGACCGGGGGACTGCTACGAAAGCATTCCGTTACTGCGAGTATGATGGTACCCTGACCTATCGGGTGGATCTGGAAAAATACGACAGCGCCTATGTGACGATGGATATTTTTTACAACTATGTGGTTGAGGTTTCCAACGACAATCAGACCTGGACCAAAGTGTACGATTATCGGGATGTCAGCGATCAGTATATCGAGAAAAACAACAATCGGGTCAATGCGGTCGTATTCAGCCCCGACGATAAGGCCAAAACGATGTACATTCGCCTGTCCAACACCGATCCCACCAAAGCGTATGGCGCGGGGATCCGCAGCTTGAGCGTCAAATATCATCAACTGACTGCTCAGTCTTAATTCGATCGGTCACTGTTTTGAGTGCAAAAAAGCCCTGCCTAATGCTGGTCGCATTTTGGGCGGGGCTTTTTGTGTTAGAGGCAACGTATACGAAATCCTATTCTCGCTTGGCCAAAGCGCAATATATTTCAGTCTCAGCCGGGAAGATCGTTGGCCTGCCGCTCCATATTTTCCACCACAATGTCGTAGATATCCCCTAGAGAAGCGCAATATTCGAGCACCTTCCACGGTTCGTTGGTGTGAAAATGGATTTTAATCAGGGTTTCATCGCCCACAGCGAGCAGACAATCTCCTGCAAAATGCTGGAGAAAATAGTCGTTGATGATATCTTCGTCCAGATGATTCCCTTCAATCAGCAGTTGCGTGTCAAAGCGGTATTCCATGGTAATCGTTCGTCCTTTCGCGTGAAAATGAATGATGAAAAGCTCGTGAAGTCAACAGCCGCATGTTCCCATTGAATTAATCCGCCGCTTTACGAAGAAGGGTTCCACTGCGGAACGGACGGGGACAGGCAAACGAATAGAGCATCGTGGGGTGGGGGGTGCTGTCGATGACTGTACCCTCAGCGTCTTGCAGCTCGCTGACAGTCACAGGAAAGGGGGGACGCCCCGGTTCGAGCAATTCGATCGTATCCCCGATGTGAAGCTTGTTGCGCTGGGAGACAAAAAGACGGCCATTCTCATAGTTCACAACGATGCCCATCACCGCCCAATCGCGTACATAGCCTCCCTGCGCCGTATGCTGGCCACCGCAGCCGCCCAGATAAAACCCGGTGTCGTAAGGCCGATGGCTGACTTTGTTTAACTCCTCCGTGATCCAGTTCGAGGGTTGAAAAACGGCTGGGAAGCCCGCCGACCTCCATTCGTCCAACGCGCAGCGGTAAGCGTTAGCGGTGACGGCAGTATAGTAGACCGATTTTGCCCGGCCTTCAATTTTCAAGGAAGAAACTCCAGCCGCCGCCAACTCGGGAAGATGGGAAATCATGCACAAATCTCTTGAATTAAGAAGGAAGCTGCCCGCCTCGGTTTGCGCAATCGGGTAATATTCTCCCGGCCGCTTTTCTTCAACTAGGGCGTATTTCCAACGGCAGGGCTGCGCGCAGTCGCCGCCGTTGCCGCTGCGGCAGAGAAGGGGTGTGGCGGTGTCGTTGGGGCAAGAGGACGTGGAACAGCCGCTGGTTTGGCTCTGGTCAGAAGAAATATCGTCCGGACGAAAAACGGATGGTATATTTTGTCCGCAATGCGAGACCTTATGCTCTCGGACAGGAGAGACGTCTGCATCCCGAACCAAAGAGGGGGAGACTGTAGAAACTCCGGCCGTGAGATAATCCGATAACAGGCATCGTCCCGAAACCGACACGCACATGGAGCCGTGCACAAAAGCTTCCAGTTCAATCGAAGCGGGTGTTTTAGCACGGATTTCCGCGATTTCATCCAGCGATAGCTCCCGAGCTAAAATGGCCCTACAAGCTCCCAAATCGGCCATCATACGAACAGCTTCATAGTTGGCAAGCCCGGTCTGCACCGAAATATGCACCGGCATATCGGGGAGTATCCGCTTAACGACGCGCAGCGCTCCCAAATCCCCTACGATCAAAGCGTCTACACCGCATGCGGCCCATTGTACGGCAAGCTCGCCCAGCGCGGCAGCCTGACGGTTGCGCAGCATGGCGTTGCAAGTAAGGTAAACCTTTTTGCCCTTGGAGTGCGCCAAGGCCACCGCCTCTTCGATCTGGGCGACAGTAAAATTGCGGCAGGCTGTGCGCATTCCCATCGATTCTCCCGCCAGATAGACCGCATCCGCGCCATAGTCGATGGCGGCGTGCAAACGGGTTAGATCGCCGGCAGGGCAGAGCAGTTCGGGTAAATTCATCGGTTTATGCTCCTTTTTCATAGAATCAGGTAAATGCCATCGCTCGGCAAGGTCCCACGTCTGTCGGCAGCCAAAAGGGCTTCATGAAACGAAAACTTTTTACAGGTCGTCCTCCACCAGTGGAACCAGAGCTTCCAAGCCAACGAAAAACAGCGCCCGCATGGCAGCGGACGCTGTTTTGTCAATTCATAACCTTGGGCGGTCAAGGAATTGGAATCCTTGCGGTCAACGCCCTATGCGACCGATTAGCCCTGGACCTTTTTCAGCTTGAGCATCAGAGCCGATTTTTGGCGGGCAGCGGTATTCTTATGCAGAATCCCCTTGGTAACCGAACGGTCGATGAACGAAATGGCCTCTTTCACGACGGCATCCTTGTCGGCGGCTGCGCTCTCAATAGCAGCGTTGGCCTTTTTGACCGAGGTCCGCAGCGCGGATTTGTAGGCCTTGTTGCGGTCAGCCTTGACGGCGGTAACCAGGACGCGCTTTTTGGCGGATTTGATGTTAGGCATGGGTACACCTCCTACTCGCTAGTACAATAGAATAGCCGCGATGAGCTATTACCATCTCATCATTGCGCCTCGTTGACGAGGACTTTATTATATTGTGTACGCTACAATTCGGCTATAACATCAATTATGATACCACCTCTTGGAGTAAAAAGCAAGTTTTTTTTCATGAAATCGGATAGGATTTTGAATTTGCATAATAATAAGGAAAGACAAAGGGGAGATTTGTCCGCCCTTTGTCCCAAGGAAACCATTTTGAAATGAGGAAAACGTATGCAGTTTCGTACCGACCTTGCGCTTGAGAGACAGGAAGCGCTTACTGAATCCTGCCCCGGGGTGCAAAGCGACCACATTGACATTGGCCCGGCCTCGATCACTCGCATAGAGGTGCTAGACGAACAGGGAGCCAAGGCCATTGACCGACCGGTCGGCCGTTATATCACGGTTGAAATGCCGGCTTTTTCGGACGATACCAATATGGACGACGATTGCCGTACCGCCGTGTCGGTCGAGCTTGGCCGCCTGCTGCCCAAAGAGGGACTGGTTTTGGTAGTTGGCCTGGGAAACGACGACATTACTCCCGACGCTCTCGGGCCGCAGACGGTCGAACGCATTCTCGCCACCCGGCATATCAGCGGCGAATTGGCCCGGTCGGTGGGACTGGGAGATTTGCGCCCGGTGGCGGCCGTAGCCCCCGGTGTGCTGGGCAAAACCGGCATTGAGGTAGCGGAAATTTTGCAGGGTATGGTACGTCAAATTCAACCGGCCGCCGTTATCGTTATTGATGCGCTGGCCTCCCGTCAGCTTTCCCGACTGGGCTGTACCGTGCAGTTATCGGATACCGGCATCCGCCCCGGTTCGGGCGTGGGAAACGCACGGCGGGAAATCAGCCGGGATACCATTGGCGTGCCGGTCGTCGCCATGGGGGTACCCACGGTGGTCGATGCGGTTACTCTGGCCAGCGACCTGCTGGGAAGCGACGGCGCCGAGGCCATGCGAAAGGCGGACGAAAACGGGCGCGATATGATGGTGACGCCGCGGGAAATCGACTTGGTGATCGAGCGCTCGGCCGCCCTCATCGCGCTGGCCATCAATTGCACGCTCCATCCTCATTTGTCAGCGCAGGAGCTGTTGGAAATCATGGCTTAAACAGACGCTCGGATTTCTGCACAAGCTCAAGATGCCGGGTTTGCATGTCGTCCAAAGAAGTGACCGGTGTACTATGTCCTGCTCTCGCCGCATAGTATTGGGTATGGCGGTGCGAATAGACGAAGTAATCCGAGTACAATGCGTTTTACGCGAAGGCCTAGAAGCGCCGGGGGCGTTACCCGGCTTTGCCCGGCGGAATCATGGCGGTATCCTATGTCTTCCCAGCGTTCCAATGTTCTGCGCGAACAATAGTTGACCGTAGGCCGTGCAGCTTTGGCTGCCGGCAAGGAGCCGGAAGACGGAAAGCTATCGCTTTTCTATGAACGGCGACGCGGCTGGCGGCCAAAGCTGCCGACCTGCGGCGCGTTATACTCGGATTGCTTTGTCTAGCCCGCCCAAACAGAAAAATGAGGTGGCAAGGCTTTGAGAAAAGTGGGACGAGCGGGAGGAAATAAGGGACGAAGAATCGTGGCTATTGTGGCCGCGGCGGCAGTGTGCTGGCTGTGCTGCCGGGGGATTGGCCCGTCTGGTCTGCTGCGCGCGGCGGGCGACGCGGCCTTTCTCTCAGCAATGCTTGCCCTTCCTGAAGGAACGGCGGCTTATGTGGCTTCGCGGGTCTACAGCGCCGAGGATGACGACGAGGCGATCACGCATTCCCCCCTTCTTCCTCAAACGGCCGATGCTTCCTCCGCCGTGCCAGAAGTCTCGGACGCCCCCTCTCTACCGGCCGTCTCCCAGCCTTCTGAGACACCGCCCGAAGGGGTGGAAACCGGCAAGGTCAAAACGGTCACGCTTTCCAATACGGGGGCTAACCTGAAAAACGGCCAGGTTCACATTAACAACCAAACCTCCGGGCATACGGTGGATATTGAAGGAATCTTATCCTCTAAGCCGGCCGTTAAAATCGCCATGGACGGCACGCCGCAGGTGCTGATTGTACACACCCACGCGACGGAGGCATATATGAAACAGGATACGGGATACTATGTAAAAAGCGACGACACCCGTTCTACCGACACCACGCAGAATGTCTGCCGGGTGGGGGACGCAATTACCGAACAACTGACCGCAGCCGGTATTGTAACCCTTCATGACCGTACACTGCACGACTATCCCTCCTATTCGGGGAGCTACAACGCCGCCGCGAATACCATTCAAAGCTATCTGGACAAATATCCCTCCATCCAGGTGGTCATCGACGTGCATCGCGACGCTATCACCCAGAGCGACGAAACCCGGGTGAAACCGACCGCCGTCATTGACGGCAAGAACGCCGCCCAGTGCATGATCCTTTCGGGATGTCAGGAAGGCACGGTTTCCGGCTTTGATACCTGGGAGGAAAACCTCAAGCTGACCGTGCGTCTGCAGCAGGCGCTGGAGACCAGCTATCCCGGGCTGGCGCGTTCCATGCTCTTTACTGCCCGGCGTTATAACATGCATTTGACCAAGGGTTCTTTTCTCGTCGAGGTGGGGAGCGAGGCCAACACCCTAGACGAAGCGGTTTATACCGGCGAGCTGATTGGCCGCTCGCTGGCGGGAATCTTGACCCAGTAGCAATCGGTCTTCTAATTGTGGAAGTGGAAACAACAAAGGAAGTTATTCAATGAAGCGTGCTTTCAAGACAAAACAATCAACAACCAAACGGGCGCGGCGGAAGCTATTCCTCCGTGCCTTTTCGGCGTCTCTTTTAATTTTTGCCTGCATGGCTTGCGGCCTTTTGGGAATTGCCCAAGCCGACCGCAGTAGCCGCACGGTGGGGTTTGCAGACGCACAACCGGCCATCGCGGTCGATTACCACGATGGCCGGTTGTATGTTCGCTTTTTTGCTTATGAAGCTGAGTGGGATGTCGGAAAGCCTTTGCTCCCGCGCAGAATCTGGATGCAGCCGGTGGGACAGGCCTCAGCGCACGCTCCGCAGCCGGTGCATTTGGTGGGATCGACCGAGGCGACGAAATCGGTAACCGTTACCGCGCCCTCGGGGCAAACCTTAGTGCATTTCATGCAGCCGATGCAGCCGGCGGTGCATTTTTTGCGGGTGACGCCGCCTTTATCCTGGTTGCGGCAGAGTACGTCGTCGCGGTCGTGCTCAATCGACGCGATGTGAATGAGGTTTTTGGGACAAGCGGTCACACACATACGGCAGGCCTTGCATTTTGCCGGATCGATGACTGACACGCCATTGCAGATGCGTATTGCGTCATACGCGCAGGCGCGTACGCAGTCCCCCAAGCCGATGCAGCCGTATTTGCAGTCGATCGGGCCGCCGCCGAGCTGGGCCGCCATGCGGCAGTTGTCCGCTCCCTGGTAATCGTAGCTTTTTTTGGCACAGTCGGCCGTGCCGCGGCAGCGCACCACGGCAGCCGAGCGAGTGACCGACGCGGCCTCCACGCCCAGTATCGAGGCAA
>CABQCM010000072.1 GCA_902462665.1 uncultured Oscillospiraceae bacterium
GGGAACCAGCCCGGTGCAGCGTATGGTGGCGGCGGCCTATCATTCCCCCTTTGCAGTGGGCGACAGCAAGCATTATCAGGAGGATTATGAGGGCTATGGCGAGACGGTGTTTATGGGCACCTTCCGCCGGGAATACCTGCTGGAGCTTGGCATGTACGACGAGCGGCTTAACTGCAATGAGGACGACGATTTGACCTTTCGCATCGCCGCGCGGGGAGATCGAATTTTTATTTCCTCTAAAATTAAAAGCGTGTACTATCCGCGCGATACCTATCGGGGGCTGTTTAAGCAGCGTTTCCGTTATGGCTACTGGAAGGTGGCGGTGGCCAAGAAGCACGGCCGTCCCGCCCGGCTGGGGCATCTGATTCCGCTGGGATTTTTTCTTTTTCTCGTTTTATTCGCGGTTCTCTCGGTATTTTTTCCCTTGTGCCGCATTGTGCTGGGGACGGTCGCAGGGCTATATACGCTGCTGAATTTGTTCTTTTCGGTGCGCAACAGCGATACCCATTCGGTATTGGATGTACTGCGTCTGATGTGGATTCATTTTATCATTCATTTTTCCTATGGGCTGGGGTATTTCTGCGGTTTGTTCCGTTTCCTGCCCCGTAAGCTGTAGGGGCGTTGTCGTAGAAAGGAAGCTGCGCATGAGTCAGGCCTATACCGAGCGGGAGCTGGAGGCTCTGCACGAAAAAAGTCTTGCGCTTTTTTTGTATTTTAAAGAAGTATGCGATCAAGGCGGGCTGCTCTGCTATTTATGCGGGGGAGGTTGCATCGGTGCCCTTCGGGAGGGGGGATTTATCCCGTGGGACGACGACTTGGATGTTTTCATGCCCCGCGAGGACTATGAAAAACTTCCTGAGGTGTGGCGGCAATATGCCGACACCGACCGTTACGCGATATACTATCCCCACGAGGGCTTTTGCGACCATAATATCTTTACCACCGTGCGGGATGGGGAAACCACTTTCATTAAGCCTTATCAAAAGGATTTGGACATCAATCAGGGCCTGATGCTGGATATCATGCCGCTCGACGGTTGCCCGTCCTCTCGCACCAAGCGGCGGATGCAGAAGTTTTGGGCGCTGGTCTACTTTTTATATTGCTCCCGCTTGCCGGCGGTCAACCGCAGCAAGCCGGTCGAGCTCGCAAGTCGCCTGCTGCTTGCGATTGTCCCCCGGCGGTTGGGAGAGAGGCTTTGGATGAGCGCTAAACGGCGCATGACCCGTTATCCCATCGCCCAGTGCGATAAAATTACCGAGCTGTGCGCCGGGCCGAAATATTGGTCGAAGGAATACCAAAAGGAGTGGTTCGCTTCGGCGGTGGAGGTTCCGTTTGAGAATGCTATGGTTCCTCTGCCCGTGGGATATGACCAATATCTGCGCACGGCCTTTGGCGATTATATGCAGCGCCCGCCCAAAGAGCAGCAGACTGCCCATCACGACGCGGTTCGAGTGGATATGGAGCACGGTTATCTGCGCTATCGGGGCGAGGATTATTGCGTGGAGAACAAGGGCCGGTAAACGGCCGGGTTCCCCCTTGGCGCAGGCTGGATTATGAAGAACACCGGGCGCAAAGCCTTGAAAACAGACTGGAGGAAGCAACATGATATTCGGAGCCATTCTGGCCGGGGGCACCGGCAGCCGCATGAACATTGCCGATATGCCCAAGCAGTTTCTCCCTTTGGGGGACAAGCCCATCGTCGTGCATACGCTGGAGAAGTTTTTGCTTTGCGGTCAGTTCGACGCGATTTACCTGGGGGTACATCCCAGTTGGGTGACCCATATGCAGGATATTATCGCACAATATATCAAGACCCAAAAGAAAATTGTGGTAGTGCCGGGCGGCGGCGACCGCAACGAGACGATTTTAAACATTGTCGAGGGCATTGAGGCCGATTATGGGGAAAGCGACGAGCATATCATTGTCACGCACGATGCGGTGCGCCCCTTCGTCACCATGCGCATTTTGGAGGAAAACATCGCGGCTGCCAAGGAACACGGCGCGGTTGATACCGTTACCCCGGCCATCGACACCATTGTCTGCTCGCAGGACGGGCGCCTGATCTCCGATATTCCCGACCGCCGGATGATGTACCAAGGGCAGACCCCCCAAAGCTTTCGCATGTCGATGATGAAGCGGCTGTATCTGAGCTTGAGCGAGGAAGAAAAAGGAATTCTTACCGACGCATGCAAAATTTGCATCGTGCGCGACCAGCCGGTGCATTTGGTGGAGGGCGAAATTTCCAATTTAAAAATTACCACCATTAGCGACTATAAAATTGCACAGGCCATGCTGGGAGGGATTGACGAGTGATCAATCACATTATCCAGCTCGTCAGTCCCAAGGTCTTTTCGGTGAAATATGAGGATTTGTCCTTTGGCGACCGGGTCATCGTCCGCCCCTCCATGCTGGCCGTCTGTCATGCCGACCAGCGGTATTATCTCGGCCAGCGGGATCGCAGGGTGCTGAGGCGCAAGCTGCCCATGGCCCTCATTCACGAGGCCTGCGGCCATGTGGTCTACGACCCTGAGGGACAGCTTGCTCCTGGCCAGACGGTGGTCATGATTCCCAACGCTCCCACCGCTGAAGACGATGTGATTTTAGAAAATTACCGGGAAAGCAGCCACTTTCTCTCCAGCGGTTACGACGGCTTTATGCGGGAGTTTTGCGATTTGCCCCGCGACCGGGTGGTGCCGGTGCACGGGGTGCCCGAGCAGGTGGCCGCAATTACCGAGTTTGTGAGCGTGGCGGTGCACGCCTCCTCCCGTTTTGAGCGCGCGGCCCATCGTGTGCGCGGCACCATTGGCGTGTGGGGGGACGGCAGTCTGTCCTATACCCTGTGCAATGTGCTCCGTCAGCGGTTTCCCGAAAGCAATGTGGTCGTGGTGGGGATGGACGAGCGCAAGCTGGGCCATTTTACCTTTGTGCAGCGCACCTATATGGCCGACGCGCTGCCGGAGGATTTTCGCGTTGACCATGCTTTTGAATGCTGCGGCGGGGAGGGCAGCGCCGCGGCCATTGACGACATCATCCGCACCATTCGCCCGATGGGGACGGTTACTCTCATGGGCGTGTCGGAGAACAAGGTGGCAATTAACACCCGCGATATTCTTGAAAAAGGACTGACCCTGGTTGGATGCAGCCGTTCCGGGCGGGCTGATTTTGAGACGGCGGTTTCCCTGCTGGAGGATCCGACCTTTCAAAAGCGCATGGAAGTGATTGTGTCGCCCGTTGAGCCGGTACGCTCGATATCCGACATTTCCCGGGTGATGGCCGAAGACCTCGCCACCCCCTTTAAAACGGTGTTTGGCTGGGAAATTTAACATCTTTTCTCCATAGAAAACGCACCTTGTGAGAAAGGAAAAATTTTATGCCGAAAGTCGGGATTCTCTGCGCCAGCGATAGCGAGCTGGAACCGTTTTTGTCCTGTATGCAGCAACAAACGGTGCGCCAAAAAGCAATGCTGGATATTCACGAGGGCACCCTGCAAGGAATGGATGTCGCCGCCGCGTTTTCGGGTGTGGGCAAGGTGAATGCAGCCATTGCCGCACAGGTCTTAATTGATTGCTGCGGCGTTGACTTCATGATCAATGCGGGTACCTGCGGCGGGATGGATGCGAGTCTGGATGTGTTTGACACTGTCATTGCCACGCAGGTCGCTTATCACGACGTCAGCGACGAGATTCTGACCGACTTTCATCCCTGGATGAAATCCGTTTATTTTGCTTGCGATAGCGGACTGCTGGCAATGGCGAAACGCGCGATTTGCGGCAAAAATCTTCCCTTTCCCGTCCGGTTTGGAACCATGGTGACCGGAGAGGAGTTTATCGCCGCCGATGGGCGAGACGAAATTCAAAATCGGTTTGCCCCGCTTTCGGTGGATATGGAGACGGCGGCTGTGGCCCATGTCTGCTATGTGAATCAAATTCCTTTTATTGCGATTCGCACTGTGACCGATACTTTCCAGCACAGCGGGACAGAGAATTTTGAAAAAAACTGCGATAAGGCTTCGGGCATTGCGCGGGATGTCACGCTGTTACTGCTTAACGAACGAAAGGGCAGCGTCCTGCAGTAAATAGGGGATGTGTCCTCCTCGGTTGGGCCGGGCCTGACGTCATGCGTGATCCGGTATGTCTTGCCAGGGACGCGCGTAAGGATAGAAATGGAGGGTTGGTTACTTACAGCCCCATGGATGTTAAAATTATACGATAAGGAGTACGCCGATGGACAAAAAGCTGTTTCGAGACATTCTGCTCATCATAGGCTTTGTGATTCTGCTGGTCACCGTGGTGGTCAAGCTCGACGGGATTTTTGGCATGATCGGCAAGTGTGTTGCGCTGCTCAGCCCCTTTTTGGTGGGCTTTGGCCTGGCCTTTATTCTCGACCGGCCGGTGTCCTTTTTTACCCGTGTTTACCGCCGGCTGATTCGCCGGGAATCCCTGCGGCGGCGCCTTTCCCACGGGCTGGGTATTCTGACCACCTATCTGTTGGTCATTATCGTGCTGGTGCTGGCCGGGGTCTTTATGGTGCCGCAGCTTGCCCACAGCATTTCCACTCTGGTGGGATACATGGGGCGCTTGCAGGAGGTAGCCGACTGGATCACCACCCGATTGAGCCTCGATCCCATCGACATTTCCAGTGTGAGCACCTTTCTCAAGGAACTCATTGACAATCCGGCCGGGATTATCAATCAGATTTTTCCTTATGTATACGGCTTTACCTCGAGCGTTATCAGCTTTGCAGCCAACGCTATCCTCAGCGTGGTCACCTCCATTTACCTGCTGGCGGATAAGAAACGTCTGCTGGTGCGTTGCCGTAAAATCAGCTATACCGTTTTGCCCTACCGTCGCGCTAAGCGGCTGGGGGAGCGGATGCATCTCATCGGCGATACCTTTGCCAAATTTATTGACGGGCAGTTTACCGAGGCGGTGATTCTTGGCGTACTCTGCTTCTTTGGCATGCTTCTATTCCGATTCGATTACGCCTTGCTGATCAGCGTCATTATTGCTACCTTCAATATGATTCCCTACATTGGCGCGTGGCTGGGTAGTGTTCCGGCCATTTTTATTCTGCTGATGACCGACAAGCCGCTCAATGCCGTGTGGTTTGTCATCTTCCTCATTACTCTGCAGCAGATTGAAAGTAATCTCATTTATCCCAAGGTGGTGGGCGAATCGGTCGGCCTGCCCGCGTTGTGGGTGTTGCTGTCAGTGGTGGTGTTCGGCGGGCTGTTCGGCGTGGTCGGGATGCTCATCGCCGTACCCATTACGTCGGTGGTTTACCGTTTGCTGCGGGAGTACACCGGCAAACGCCTGCGCAAAAAGGTGGACGAGGTGGAGCCGGAGGACCCGGATGCGGCGAAGGAACTGCGCGATATTGCTGAAATCCCCTCCGATTCGTCTGCGCACAAAGCGCGCAAGGGGCAGAAAACAATGCCGCGGGATACAGGAGGTCGCCTATGATACGCCCGACCTATTTGACTAAGATACTGGCCTTTGCCCTGCTTTTATGCATCATAGCCTCGGGTTGCGGTACGGTAGAGAACGACGCTTCTTCATCCGAACCGGCTCCCTCCGCGCCTATTTCGGAGGCGGTGGGCGAGCGGTCGTTTGTGCTGCCTTATACCTCCAACGACACCCTCAACCCCTATTCCGCCCAGACCAAAAACAATCAGGAGCTTTCCACCCTGCTCTACGATTCTCTTATCCGGCTCGACGCTGCGATGGAGCCGGAGTATCTCATTGCCGAGCAGATTCAGCTAAACGGCACCACCTGCATTGTGGATTTGCGGGATGTGCGGTTTTCCGACGGTTCGGCGGTCACTGCTGAGGATGTGACCTATTCCATTCAGGCAGCCCGGGGGGAATCCAGCGGACGCTATGCGGCGAAGTTGGAAAACATCGTTTCTCAATCGGCCGCTTCGTCCAAGCGGGTATCCATCACCCTGCGGCATGCCGACCCGTATTTTATTCAGCTTCTCGATTTTCCTATTTTTAAACGAGGCACCGAGTCGAATAAGAACGCCGATAACAAGGCACTTCCTCCGGTGGGAAGCGGGCGGTATGTTTATCACGCCGAGGGGCGGCGCTATTGGCTCGAGGCCAATTCCTCCTGGCAGGGCGGCGGCGTTGGTATCGAGCGTATCGAGCTGCGCAGTTTGCCGGATGACGAAGCGGTGGAGTACAGCGTCCAGACCGGCGGAATCAGCGCCTATTACACCAACCTCAGCGACAACCAGTTTCCCAAAATGAATGGGGCCACGGTCAGCGTGCCGATGTTCAATTTGGTCTATCTGGGGGTCAATACCACGTCCGGCACGTTGGCGGAGCAGGCGCTGCGCCATATCTTGTGCGCCGCGGTGGACCGCACGAAGTTCTGCGCGGACATTTTTTATGGCTCAGCGACCCCGGCCAGAGGGCCGATTCCCTCCTGTTTTGGGCAGGTAGAGGGGCTTCAGACCATCGGCGCGGAGAAAAATACCGATACAGTAGTTGCGCAATTGAAAGAGCTGGGGTATAATAACAGAGATCATGAAGGGTATCTCACCCGCGACGGCCAGCGTTTGACGCTGCGGCTTTTGTATAACGCCGACCAGCCCGCGCGAGGTTCGGCCGCCTCGTTCTTGGCTTCCGAGTTTAAGGCCGTGGGCGTCGAGGTGACCCTGACGGGAGTCTCTTACGACCAGTATGTGCGCTCGGTCGAGGCGGGGACGTTTGATTTGTTTTTGGCCGAAATGAAGCTTCAAAATAATTTTGACCTGTTGCCTCTGGTGCAGGCC
>CABQCM010000073.1 GCA_902462665.1 uncultured Oscillospiraceae bacterium
CCGCCATACTCAATGCGGCCGAATGCCGCTTGGGCAAAATCAGACCATGGCAGCCAGCCGCCTCTGCGCAGCGAATCACCGCACCAAGATTATGCGGGTCCTCTAGTCGGTCGCAAACAACCACAAAGGGAGGCTCGCCTTTTTCCCGCGCCAATGCCAGCACATCCTCCATATCAGCATATTCATGCGCCGCGCACTGCAAAGCTACCCCTTGATGATTGGCATGGCCGGTTAAAAAATCGAGCTTTTGCGGTGCGACCTCCTTGATCGGAATTCCCGACTGGCGGCAACGGGCCACAATAGCGCCGACTGAACCGCTTCGCTCCCCACGCACAAGGAGAAGGCTGTCGGCAGCGCGGCCGGATTTGAGGGCCTCCATAACTGGATTTCGGCCATATACAAGTGTTTCATCACAGGGATGCTGTTCTTTTTCCATAGTAACAATTTACCTCTGCCAGGCAAAGGCTTCCTTTCTGTCGGAAATTTGACATTCCAAGATAGTTTAAATTATAGCATAATTCGCCATCAATGAAAAGATATAATTCACATCAAAAAGGGGAAAAGTTCAGGGAAATAATATCCAATCTTTTATCGATTCGCACGGTTGTTTTGTTCATTAATAGGGCTTGCATCCCTATGTGGATTAATGGTATCATATACTATAATGTGTTCTTATGCAGGTTTTACGATTCCCGCCAGGAGGTTTCATCATGCGCAAAACAAAAATTATATGTACGCTGGGACCGGCAGTAGATCGAGCGGAGATGATCGAACAGTTGATTCAACATGGCATGGATTGTGCCCGGCTAAATTTTTCTCATGGTAATCACGAGGAACAGCGCCGCCGCGTGGAGATGGTGCGCCGTGTAGGTGAGAAAATGGGGCGTCCTGTCGCTTTGTTGCTCGATACCAAAGGGCCGGAAATCCGTTTGCTTTCCTTTCAAAATGGATATGTCGAATTAAAGACGGGACAGAAATTTACCTTAACCTGCGAGCAGGGGCCTGGGGACGAAAAAAGCGTCGGCATTACCTATAAAAGATTGGCCCAGTTTGTGACGGAAGGCACCCGTATTTTAATCGACGACGGCAAAATTGAGCTTTGTGTCGATTCTCTGGATGGGGACGACGTAATCTGCCGGGTCATCAATGGCGGTCGGGTCAGCGACCATAAAAGCGTAAATATCCCTAATGTCCAAATTGATATGCCGTATTTAAGCGATACTGACCGCAGCGATCTGCAGTTTGGGGTAGAACAGCAGGTGGATTTTATCGCCGCGTCGTTTGTGCGCAGCGCCGACGATATGCGAGAGCTTCGTTCTTTTCTGAAGGAATGCGGCGGTGAACAGATTCAATGCATTGCTAAAATTGAAAACATGCAAGGTATCCATAATTTTGATGAGATTTTAGCCCTGAGTGACGGCATCATGGTGGCGCGCGGGGATATGGGGGTAGAGGTTCCCTATCAGTTGCTGCCAGCTATTCAGAAGCAGCTTATCGACCGGTGCTATCACCAAGGGAAGATTGTGGTCACAGCCACTCAGATGCTCGAATCCATGACGCATTGCCCACGGCCCACCCGCGCTGAGATTTCGGATGTGGCAAACGCCATTTATGACGGGACGACTGCCATCATGCTATCGGGGGAGACGGCCATGGGGGATTATCCGCTAGAATCCGTTACCACCATGGCGGAAATTGCGGTGAGTACCGAGCAGTCGATTGATTATAAAGAAATTTTTGCTTCCCGGCGGCTTCACTTGAAAACCGACTTTCCCAATACCATCGCGATAGCCGCCTGCGACGCGGCGCATAATCTAGGAGCAAAGGCTATTCTTGTGGTCACCCGCAGCGGTAAAACAGCCGATCTCATTTCCAAATACCGGCCGGCTTGCGACATCATCGCCACGGTGGTCAATGAGAAGGGGCTGCAGCAGCTCAATTTGGCTTGGGGCACTACTCCTATCAAAGCCTGTGAGCAGGCCACGCACGAGCAGCTGCTGCGCTATTCCATTGATTTGGCGGTGGCGTCGGGAAAAATTGAAAAGGGGGATACTATCGTTTTGGTATCGGGTACCGATTTGACGTTGGACAAATCCTCCGATATGCTCAAGCTCTGTGTTGTGGAATAATAACCGCCAAAGCGGTATAATATTTGTTCTGCGGACATTATACCATTCACGCGTTGCGTTTATGATATAATGTTGAGTTCGGATACAAAACAGGCGCGGCCCTATCAAGGCCGCGCCTGTTTTGTATCCGGTTTTATGTTTTATACAGGGAATGGGCGTTATTCCCACTGATCCAATATCCATTCGATGTTGCGTCTGGCCTTGCGCTCAAGCTCTGACATTTTGCGCAGAGTCTTTGCAAGTCGTTTGCGCAGGGATGGACTAAGCTCTCGATCGAATTTACCTTGATTGAGATCACGATAAGGAAGAACGTTCGATAAAAGGTCAAACATCTCCTTGTATTGCGCCGAAACAGTCGCCAGTCCGGTCTGCAGGCTGCCGGTAAAATTACGCGAACTCTGTGCGAGAAAAACATAGGCCGCACGCCGGGCATCTAGAAGAGAGATGAAGTGATGTCTGATATTTGCATATTTGTTTTCTTCCAAAGAGGCAGCTGCGAATTCATAAGCGTCGTACCCAAAGTAAAGTCTTTCGTTCTCAGGCTGTTGGAACATGGCAAGGCAAATCTCCAAAGCGGTGCGCAGAGCCATCGTAAACTCTTTCGGAGAACATTGCCGATCGTATAAATGAAATAGACTGGACGGGTATTCGCCTGGATAATGATCGGCCAAAAAATATTGATTTTTCGTAAATACTTCCTCGGCAGGAGCACCTTGATAATCAAAATAAGATCTACCAAAGAAATGTGCAACATCTTGCGCGGACTCATAACCGGTAACCAGGCTCCATTCTGGTGAATAACGTCCACCACAGATGAGCAGAGGAATCCCTTTGCTGATAGAGCGTATTGCGCGATATTCCCGAATCCGTTCGTCCTCGACCTCGTAGGCCTCAAGACCAAAATAGCTGCTACAGTTCTTTTCCGCGTTGATTCCAACCTGAAGAAGGGTCGACGACGGATCCCAATTCCGGCTCATACTAAAACGGAAGGCCGAGGCGGTCAATCCCATGATTTCTTCGTAGGTGGCGCAAATCCCCAGAGTATTCATCAAAACCAGAAGAGCGCCGCAGTAGGTACAGTCTCTCCATTTGCCCCATTCCAGCAAGGGCACTCCATCAATGTAATGATCGTTTCCCGATACTTTTACCGAGGATTTCTGGGCCATTTGATCACAATAATTTGCAGTCATTCCGATGATGGATGGCCGGTCTTGAGGAAAAAATGACGTGGGTTGACTCGCTGGCAGTTTTCTTGCGTTCATGATTCACTCTCCTTTGTCGTAGTTGGTTGACCGCGAAGAAAACGATCGGTTTTGAAGAAGATTCTCTCTCATGTGGGCTAACCTTTGCAAAATATGAAACAAAGAGTTTAACAGCCGTCAAGAGCAACGGCTTGATAGACTGTCATATCAATATGGTTGGTATCCAAGTGGCCATCGAGAGAGTCGTAAATTGCGAACGGAGGATCGTTTTTGCAGGCAATACTATTATCCAGCAGCCACTCGCTCAAATGCCGGGATGGCAGACGGGTATCGCCGAGACACGGCCCGGAAAGCATAGCGTAAGTAGAGGCCGGAATTGTTCGGATCAGCAATCCTGCCTCGGGTTGAATGCGATGACCAACAGGGAGCTCAATACCGCATTCCACCGTGTCGCCGTTCCAGCTTGTAAAAAAACGACGAGTAGATTGAAGCAACCAGGGACAGGAAGCGGTAACAAATTCAATGACACGGGAAGATGCAGTATATTCCGCGTTTGCCCCATGGAAACGGGAAGTTAAAAAGGTATAAGGCCCTGTGTCTTTAATGCGGATAATATTAGACGTTCGCTTTTTAACCGGGAGATATAGCTTCAGCCGTGCCGGTTTGCCGCCGCGAAAGAAAATTTCCTCCATGTATTGAACATCCGACTGTTCAAACATACTGCAAGGCAGCCAGTCGTTATACAAAATATTCCACGCCTGGTTGGCCGCGGCCGAATCAAACGGTACAATGCAGGTAGCGTAAAGCCCTTCGGACGGCGAGCCATCCACTTCGGTCATAATCTCATAGCAATAATGGTTGTGACTTTGCGGCCCGTTGCGTCCAAAAATACGCCCTTGGGAGGGAAGGTAATTTTGCAGAGCCCGCCCCTCGATTCCATCTGACTGCGTATCAATATATAGCCGGCTGACGTAGGCTGGAATACTCTCCATACCCACCCGTACAGCGATAGAAGGGGAATCGTCGGTTCGATGCAGGAAAAAGGATGAGGCCGGACTGAAATAATAAATGGAGTTGCTGTTTCGATATTCTATGGGCGTCATTCCCACCAATTTTCGAAACTGCTTATGAAAGGCTTGCTGAGTTTGTAGGCCGCTGCGGGAAGCAATGTATTCCAGTGGATAATCGGAATTACGCAAGAGGGCGCAGGCATTGGAAATACGGCGCTGCCGGATATATTCCTTTACTGAATAGCCGGTGCAGGTGCAAAAATCCTTGTACAGACGGCTAGTGGATACAAAATGAGCTTGGGCAATCTCCACAGGATGCAAATCATGGTGCAAATTGCGTTCAATGTCTTGTACAACATCATGAATTTGTTTATATGTCATAGGATTCTCCTGCGTTTTCAGTGATATCCGCAGCTTTGGGACGGGAAAGGGTCAATTCATCGCCATGTGCCTGACGGCGGAATTGCCCCGGTGTCAGTCGCATTTCTTTTCGAAAAAAACGAATAAATCCATTCGCATCATGAAAACCGACTTGTAACGCTATGTCAGCAACAGAAAGATGAGTAGAAAGCAACAATGTACGCGCCGCCGCCAAACGGCACAGCATCTGGTAACGTTTCGGAGTGGTTCCCGTCACTCGTTTGAAGCTCTGAATAAAATAGCCGCTGCTGAAGTATAGCTGTCCCGCCAGCGTGTCAATACGAATTTCCTCCTGACAGTGTTCTTCTATGTACCGTTTGGCTTCGAGAAGCTTGTGATTAACCTGGATGAGATCAGTACGTAGAAAATTCGGAAACTCGCGCAGAAAAGTAGTCAAAAACAGACCAAACGCATAACCGGCCGCTTGCTCGTTCCAACCGCCATCGTGCGAATATTCGGTCAAAATACGCTCAATCGCTGCAATACACGCGGTATGCTCTGTCAAATACAAAGGGGCGCTCATGGGATCGCTTGATCGAATCCACAAACAGGCAAGCCGGGCGTCAGCGCAAATGACGTTCCAAAAATTCGATGCAATTTGCACGCAGATGCGACGGTAAGGAAGCTGCTGAGGAAAAATATCATGCATCGCCATACGGTCAAAAAAAAGCAAACTGCCTGCCGACGCAGTCATTTTTCTGCCATTGAGTGTAATGGCGATAACTCCCTCTTCCACATAAAGTATCTCATAAAATGAGTGCAGATGCGGAGGATAAACTCCGCGCTCGGCCGTAGACGATTCCGTGCGATAGACGTGGATTTTCTGCTCATCGCGCATAGTCTCGTCCCCCCGACTTTGATTGCGACCCCGAAAAAAATGTTTATTTTTAGTCATTATATCACAAGTCATAATGAAAATCCAGAGTTTTTCTACGATCTTTTAATTGGCGATATTGCATTGTGAAACAGAGTCAAAAATATGCCAAATGATCGGATGGGCTGGCAGAGAAATGGATCAGCGTCAAACAATCTGTTTCATCTTTTCAGTTTATCGTTAAACTATTTTTGATTTTATCCAGCATTTATACGCTTGCTATCAGTGCTATTTATGAAAAAACGCCGCTCGCATTTTATTATTTCGCCAACCAATGGAAGTAGCCTGCACCGTCTAAAAATAGCTTATTTCTGCATCCTCGATTTTCAATACGCCGATTTTTTCTATCAGATTAAAACCTCCTGATGTTTTTTCATCAGGAGGTTTTCTAGTTTTTTACTTCAATCGTATAACACGAGGTAATACCACGTCCAGCAGCATTTCTAATGCCTTACGCGCCCATTTCATCGCGCCGGATGATTTCCTCCTGCGCGTTGCGGGACATATCCACAAACACAGCGCTATAACCGGTAATACGCACCATCAAATCCTTGTAGGCCTCGGGATTCTCCTGTGCACGACGCAACTCGGCAGTATCGGCTACACTGAGCTGCAGCTGCATTCCGCCGTTTTCAAAATACGCCTCGGTCAAAGCGCAAAGCCGCGCCAGACCTTCGGTTCCCTGCACCAAATCGCTGCGCAGACGCAGATTAAAGGCTCCCGAGTGAATTCGGTCAAAGGGCAGCTTCGATACGGAATTGAGCAAGGCGGTGACACTGTCAATATATCCGACGGTGGGGGAGAGATTTTCACTCAGCGGAGCACCGCAGAACCGTCCGTCGGGGGTGGCGCACAGGGTGGCTCCCTCCTGGATGTGGAACATATCGGTAATGGTAACGTTCAGGGAAATCACGTCCCGTTCTCCGCGCTCGTTCAGGGATTCTTCGTCAATAATATCAAGCAGCATCGTAAGCAGCCGTTCGGCATGGAGATCAGCCGTATCGTTGTCGGTACCGAATTTCGGCGCTTTCAGACAGTGGGTACGCAAGGAACGTTCTTTCTCAAAGTTATCGGCCAGCGCCTGCGCCATTTGCTCCAGTGTGCATTCGCGACGGGTAAATACCACCTCGTCCA
>CABQCM010000074.1 GCA_902462665.1 uncultured Oscillospiraceae bacterium
CCCAAGATTACCGCATTTTGCTCCTGTTTCCACCGCTTTTGGTAATCTTGGGGGCGCTCTTTTTGCATTATGGGCTGGCGCTTTTGCCCCCTTGTATCTTTTATGAGGCGACCGGTCTGCACTGTCCCGGCTGCGGCGGCGTACGGGCTACCTTGAGTCTGCTGCGGGGCGATATCGCGTCGGCGATTTACTATAATCCGATCGTTGTGGCGCTGTATGTTGTATTGGCGGTGTGGTATCTCTTCTTTGCCTGGAATGCTTTGCTTCGCTCGAACTACAAGCCGCCCTGTCTTCCTGTCTGGAAAGGGCTTATCGTCCTCGGGATCGTGCTAGCCTTTTGGGTCGTGCGCAACCTTTCCTTTTATACGGCGCTTTTTTTCTGAAAAGGCAGTGAAATTTCAAGAAGGTAGCCGCTTTTTTGGCGATTGTACTGCCCAGCGGCAAAAAATGCTTGCATTCTGATAGGAAATGGTTTAAAATCGTTAGAGAATAGTGAAACGACGACGGAGGTATAATAATGATAACTGCTGGCGATTTCAGAAATGGCGTAACGTTCGAGATGGATGACTCGGTGTACCAAATCATCGAGTTCCAGCATGTAAAGCCGGGTAAAGGGGCCGCTTTCGTGCGCACAAAGGTTCGCAACGTCATCACTGGCGCTGTTGTGGAGCGTACCTTTAGCCCCACGGATAAATTCCCCACCGCTTATGTTGAGCGCAAAGAGATGGAGTATTCCTACAACGACGGCGATTTGTATTATTTTATGGATCAGGAGTCCTTTGAGCTGGTTCCCATTAATCAGGCGGAGCTGGGGGACAACTTCAAGTTTGTCAAAGAGAACATGGTCTGCCGTATCCTGTCCTATAAGGGCAAGGTGTTTGGCGTCGAGCCGCCCAACTTTGTCGAGCTGGAAGTTACTCAGACCGACCCCGGCTTCAAGGGAGACACTGCTACCAACGCCACCAAACCCGCTACGCTGGAAACCGGCGCGGAGATTCGTGTGCCACTGTTTATCAACGAAGGGGACAGAATTCGCGTTGATACTCGCACCGGCGAGTATATGGAGCGTGCGTAACAAATCAAGCGGTGGGGTGTTTCACATCTGCCTGCTGGTCAGGGGGCGTAGAAAACGCCCGAAATAAGGAGGAACCATTTATGACCGTCACAGAAAAAGTAGCTTATTTGAAGGGGTTGGCCCAGGGCCTGGGCATGGACGCCGACAACAAGCAGGATAAGCTTATCGCCGCGATCATTGACGTGCTCGACGATGTGGCGCTCTCGATTGCCGATTTGGAGGCCGGGATGGATGAGCTGGGCGAGCAGGTCAACGATATTGACGAGGATCTTGCCGCGGTAGAAGAGGATCTCTACGACGAGGACGACTGCGGCTGCGGCCATGGGGATTGCGATTGCTGCTCGGATGATTTTATCGAGGTCAAGTGCCCCCAGTGCGGCGAGACCATTTGCCTGGATCCCGATACGCTCGAGAACGAAGACGGCATTGTCTGCCCGAACTGCAAAACGGATTTGGAGTTTGACTTTGGCGACGAGCAGGAAGAAGAGGAAGAATAATTCCTCACCTTTGCTTCAGTGTAACAATGGGATTACACATTGAAAAGAAAAAGCGAAACGGTTTCCATCGCGCACAGCGGAGGCCGACAGATAGAAAATCGCGCTGGGCGACGGACGCTTTGATCCCCCTGGATGGGGGCAAAGTCCCGCCGCCTTTATCTACTATGGGGGGATTGTCTTGAGAGCATGGCGGGTGATGAGGCGTTTGATTGCCGGCGTCCTGCTGCTGTCGCTGTTCGCAGTTTATTTCGCAATGCGCCGAACTACAACGGTGGACGATCTTTATTCCGAGCCCTATGTCGAGCCGGAGTCGGTCGCCAGCATTCCATCCATCAGCGAAGACGACAGCGAGCATGAGAGCTTGAAATCATTGTACGATCAGAATCAGGATACCATTGGCTGGATTAAAATTGAGGGAACCAAAACCGATAATGTGGTTATGCTCGACCGGTCTCAAAACAATTACTATCTCAACCGTAAGTTCAATGGCCGTTCGGCGGATTCCGGCGAGCTGTACATTGACGGCCGCTGTCGGGTAGAGCCGAACTATTTGAGCCAAAATATCACCATATATGGTCACCATATGATTAACGGTAGCATGTTCGGCCAGATCAAGCGATACCGAGAGCTTTCTTTTTACCGTCAGCATCCTACCTTTCGTTTTGATACCTTATATCAAAATTTGACTTGGAAGGTATTGGCCCTGTTTGTGGTGGATTTAACCAAGGAAAACGATCGGGCGTTTGATTACCGTCAACCCGAGTTTGCCAGTGGAGAGGAATTTATGTCACTGGTGGATGAAATCCGTCGCCGCTCGGTAATCGATACCCCGGTGGATGTGATTGATACCGACCGTATCGTCTGTCTGTCTACCTGTACCTATGTATCGTCAGACGCGCGTCTGGTCGTGGTCGGCCGTCTGGTGCGGGAGGGGGAAGATCCCTCGGTGGATGTATCGTTGGCCAAAAGCAAATGAGTGACATTGGGCCATGCGGTATGGAAAGCGTAAGACCGCCTATACTATAAAAGGCTTTAGAAACAGTGTCCGCCGAATAGGGAACCAACCGGTTTTGGTAGATAAAATTTCTCAGAAGCTCGGTGAAAAGCCGCGGAATACGGTCGTATTCCTACGTTGCTCACCATCGTTTCAAACGATTTTCGTGAAATACAAGGAAAAAAGTGCAAAAAGGCCATCGCTTTTCCAGCGCTTTTGGTACTGTAGTTCACACAAATTGGCGGTTTTCTTCCTATCTGGTGTAAATCAAGATAGCTCCGCTGGCGTCAAGTCGGGAAGCCCTCGCCGGCGGCAATGGAATGAAAAGTGTTTTTTCGGAGTCGTGCTCCGCATAAAGGAAAGGAATCGATATGAAAAGGTTTGTGTCATTGCTGTTGGCGTTTGTGCTGTTATGTGTTATTTTGGCCGGCTGTGATACTGGGTCGGCACAGCCGTCGGAGGTAAGCTCCAGCGAGCCGGACTCTTCTGTGCCAACCGTCCCGGTCAATGTCAAAGATTTGGTGGTTTCGGTAGGCGCTGAGCCGAATACGCTGGATCCAGCTGGGTACCGTACGGTGGATGACGCGACCATTCTCTCTCACTTGTTTGAGGGCCTGATTACCGTGAACGAGGAGGGAACCCCAGTCCCGGGGCAGGCGGAAACCTACACCTTCAGCGAGAATAATACGGTCTGCACCTTCACGTTGCGTGAAAACCTGACATGGAGTGATGGCAAGCCTCTCAAAGCGTCCGATTTTGTTTATGCCTGGCGCCGGGCAATTTGTATGAAAGAAGAGGAAACGAGCAACTCCTACATGTTTTCGATCATCAAAGGCTATCGGGAGGCTCTCGACTTGGACTGCGGCCCGGAGGAAACCCGGGTCGTGGATACTCGTAAGCTTTGTGTATCTGCTCCCGACGATCGTACCCTGGTGGTGGAGCTCGATGGCGCTTATGACGCCTTTCTCCTCATGTGCTCCATGCCTGCCTTGTTCCCGGTTCGTCAGGATGTGGTGGAGCAGGGCGGAAGCTGGGCTAACCAGCCCAATACGCTGGTGTGCAACGGCCCTTATATGATGACGGCATGGAAGCACGGTTCTTATATACGGCTAAGCAAAAACACCGGTTACCGCAATGTGGCTGCCATTGGCCCCGAGACCATCGAGTTTGTGCTCGGGGGCAATAGCCTGTCTATGCTTTCGGCTTTTCAAAAAGGGGAGCTTATGTTTGCCGATACGGTTCCTTACACCGAGCTCGGGCAGTTACAGAACAGCGACGAGTATTATAATTATGGGGAATTGGGGGCCGCTTATCTCGGCTTTAACACCACCCGTTCGCCCATGGACGATCCGCGAGTGCGTAAAGCGCTTTCCCTGGCGATCAATCGGGATTATATATGCAAATGGGTGACCATGAACGGAGATACAGCCGCTACGGCTCTAATTTGCGACGGCATTGCCGACGCGGATCCTTATGTGGAGTTTCGTGCTGCCGGTAACAGCTATTTTGGCGCGTCAGGGTACAAAAAACAGATGAAAGAGGCCAAAGAATTGCTCGCTCAAGCGGGATATCCCGGAGGAAAAGGGTTGCCCACGCTGACCTATCTTACTTTGAATGGAGCCAAAGAGGTTGCGGTAGCCAATGCCATTGCCGCCATGTGGAAGGAAAACCTGGGGGTAGAATGCAGCGTAGTGGCTGGTACAGACGTGGAATTTAACGATAAAAAAATTCAGCAGGGATATGACGTTATCAACGACCGATATGTCGATACCTTCAATGATCCTGCGGTGATTTTACAGCGGTTTGAGTCTGGGCACGTGCAAAATGTATCGTTGTATCAAAGTGAGGATTATGATGCGCTGTTGGCTCTGGCAAAAGAGACGGAGGATAAAAAGGATCGTTACCGTCTGTATCATCGTGCCGAGGAGCTTCTTATGACCGACGCAGCGGTTTGCCCAATATACTTTTTGCATTATGAGAACTATGTGAAACGAAACGGTGTGGATGGATTTTATATTACGCCAACTGGTTATAAGTTTTTTATGTATGTAAAAAATCAGTCCGAAGACGTATCTTCTGTGGTTTCACTGCCGGAACATGAAACTTCCGTATCAGCGGCGTCATAAGCGCCAAAGTTATTAGGAATACGATTTTGCCGTTTTTTCGGTTTCTTTTTGTTGAAGTCGTGCTGTCTGTCTGAAAAATGTTGCCGGTTCGTTGTCTGTATGATGAAAATAATAAAAGCAAGTCTTTGGAACCAAAGACTTGCTTTTTTATACGCATATATCCATCGAGAAATGGTGGCACTTTTCACTCCATCGGACGAAAGACAGTCCTTTTCTTACTGAATCCTTGACAAGGAAAAACTCGATTTATCGGCGTGGAAATGGGGGGGAAAACCACCATTAACCTCTTTGGCGGAAGGCAATCAAACAACTTCCTTCGTCTCTCCTCATGGTTATGGTTGAAAAACTTACAGACGAAACCAGGGGGCGGCTAGCAAGGCCGCAACGTATGCCGAAAATGCGAACCGCCCCTTTGGAACGCCAGTAGGCGTATGGATCTTGTTGAACGATGATAACAAATTCTCATGCCGCTTAGACGAAACAATCAGGGGACAATGCGCCGCAGGACGGTGGATTTTGCCCCCAACTGCGTTGCCGTTCATAGAAAAGCCTTAGCTTTTCGTCTTCCGGCAGCCTTGCCAGCTGCAAAAAACAACACGGTCTGCGGTCGAAGATTTTTTGCGCAGTGCATTGGAACTCCGGGAAGCGCGCGATGAAGCCATGCTATCGCATGGCAAAACAGAGTAACGCCCCGACATTTCAATGCTTCCGAGAAAAACGCGTTGTACTCTGGATTGCTTCGTCTATACAAACAGCAGGAAGACAAAATTTGTCTTCCTGCTGTTTGTTGGTAATCACTTTATTCGTTTTCGCTGAGAAATGCGTTGATTTTTTCAACCAATTCATCCGGGTCTACGCCATGCACCTCGCAGGCCTGTTCAATGGTTTCGCCGCGGGCCGATGGGCAGCCCAGGCAATGCATGCCCATCTCCAGGAAAAAGGGGGCGGTATCGCGATTTAGATCCAGAATATCACCGATGTTGGTGTCTTTGGTAATGGTCATTTGTTGTTTCCTCCATTTCATATTCTACGTTTTTATAAATTTAAAAGGTTGAATGCACGCTCTCGCTTCCGTCTGCGGCTGCGGACGGCTGCTCCATAATGGTCTTAAATTCGTCCGCGTCGATCTTTTCACGCTCAAACAGGATGCGGGCGACTTCATGCAGCTTGTCGATATGCGTGCGCAAAATGCTTTCACAACGCTGATAAGCCTCATCCATAATATGCTTGATCTCGGCGTCAATGCGGGCCGCTACCTCGTCCGAATAGCTAGGCGTGGAGTTGAAGTCGCGTCCTAAGAATACCTCGTCGTGGTCGTTGCCAAAAACAATAGGACCAAGCTCCTCGCTCATGCCGTATTTGGTGACCATTTTGTGGGCGATATCGGTTGCCCGCTGAATATCGTTGGATGCGCCGGTACAGATATCCTCCTGAGTGATTTTTTCCGCCACCCGGCCGCCCAGCAAAGAGCAGAGCTGTTCTTTCAGCTCGGTGCGGGTAACATGGGTTTGATTGTCGTTCGGGCGGTACATCGTGTATCCAGCCGCTCCGCCGCGCGGGATAATGGAAATTTGGTGTACCTCATCCTGCGTCGGCAGGAAATAAGAGACTACGGCATGGCCTGCCTCATGATAACTGGTGATCATCTTGTCCTTTTCGGTGATGATGCGAGACTTTTTCTCCACGCCCATGACTACCTTGATGGTCGCCTCTTCAATATCAGCCTCGACAATGGCCTTGGCGCCTTTGCGTGCGGCCAACAGGGCGGCCTCGTTGAGCAGGTTTTCCAGATCCGCGCCCGTAAAACCGGCGGTGGTTTGCGCGATGACCTTCAAGCTGACGTCCGGCCCCAAGGGTTTGCCGCGCGAATGCACCTTGAGAATCTCCTCGCGCCCTTTCACGTCCGGCCAGACCGCGACTGTGTATGTTGAGAGCGGTCAGCTCCACATATCGATCGGCGACGCGGTATACGATATGGGCACCAGTTTCAAGCTGGTTCGCCACGCGCCCGATACTATAACCAATGCGCTTTCGTTCT
>CABQCM010000075.1 GCA_902462665.1 uncultured Oscillospiraceae bacterium
GTGCAAAAAAGGTCGAGCATTTCATAAGCGAAATGTCTTGAAAATACAGGTTTTTCAGAGATTGACTAAGACAAATATGAATTTAGGACGAATGTAATATGCGGCAGGTTACGATCTGCGCAAAAAGACTTGACAAGCGCTTGCAGGGGTGATACCATAATATAAAATGAAATCGTTGATGAGACGAGTACTTTCGTGGATGCTTTGGCATCCGGCCTCTCTGCAGAGAGTCGGCGCGTTGGCTGCGAGCGCTGGCAGGGGCGGCGAAAGGAAAACCACCTCGGAGTGCGCGCTGACATAAGGCGCGTCGGTTTTAACCCCCGTTACCGGGTCGCTCAAGCGGCGGATTGTTCCGCAAGCCGGGTGGAACCGTGGAGCCAAGCGCTTCATCCCAGTT
This sequence comes from uncultured Oscillospiraceae bacterium, assembly GCA_902462665.1. Classification (GTDB taxonomy): domain Bacteria; phylum Bacillota; class Clostridia; order Oscillospirales; family Acutalibacteraceae; genus CABQCM01. Next base: position 398 of record CABQCM010000075.1, read on the forward strand.
GTATGGGATGAAGCGCTTTTTTCTTGAGGTACAACGATGCAGTATTGCGCAGGGAAATTTCCCTGACGATAGGAGGAAGAAATATGATTCAAGTGACATGCAAGGGCGGTACCGTGCTCTCCTTTGAGGCGGGCGTGACGGTTGCCGAGGTTGCCAAAAGTATTGGTGCCGGGCTGTACAAATCGGCCTGTGCCGGCCGGGTCAACGGCAAGGTGTGCGATTTACGCACCCCGCTCACCGAGGATTGTGAGCTTTCTATTCTAACCTTTCAGGACGAAGAGGGGAAAAAGACCTTTTGGCATACAGCCTCTCATATTCTGGCTCAGGCGGTCAAACGCCTGTACCCCGAGGTGAAGTTGACCATCGGGCCTGCGGTGGATCGTGGATTCTACTACGATTTTGATACCCCCAAGCCGTTTGGCACGGAGGAATTGGCGGCCATCGAGGGCGAAATGAAAAAGATTGTCAAAGAGGATTTACCGATTGAACGATTCACTCTGCCCGCCGATCAAGCCAAGGAGCTGATGCGTGAAAGAGGCGAGGACTATAAGCTGGAGCTGATTGACGAGCATGCAGGCAAGGGGGAGGATATCTCCTTCTATTCCCAAGGGGAATTTACCGACCTTTGTGCCGGCCCGCACCTGATGTCCACCGCGCCGGTCAAGGCCTGCAAGCTGACCCAGTGCACCGGCGCCTACTGGCGTGGGGATTCCAACAATAAAATGCTGCAACGGGTTTACGGCGTAGCCTTCCCCAAAGCCAGCGAGCTGGAGGAGCATCTTACGGCACTGGAGGAGGCGAAAAAGCGGGATCACAACCTGCTTGGCCGCCAGCTTGAATATTTCACCACAGTGGATACCATTGGTCAGGGGCTGCCCATCATTCTTCCCAAAGGTACCATCGTGTTGCGTACCCTACAGCGGTTCGTGGAGGATGAGGAAGAACGCAGAGGCTATTTGCAGACCAAAACTCCCTTTATGGCCAAGCGGGAGCTGTATAAGATTTCAGGCCACTGGGACCATTACCGGGACGGCATGTTTGTGATGGGGGATTCGGATAAGTGGGAGGACGAAAGCGAGGAAATCCTTGCCCTGCGTCCTATGACTTGCCCCTTCCAGTTTCAGGCATATCTCAATCGCCCGCGCAGCTATCGTGATCTGCCGCTGCGGTACAATGAAACCTCCACTCTGTTTCGGAACGAGGCTTCGGGTGAGATGCACGGACTGATTCGGGTACGGCAGTTCACCATTTCGGAAGGGCATTTGGCCTGCCGTCCGGATCAGCTTGAACAGGAGTTCGCCGGCTGCCTGGATTTGGCGCAGTATTGCCTGAAAACCCTGGGACTGGACGAGGATGTAACCTACCGTTTCTCGAAATGGGACGAAAACGACCGCGACAAGTACATTGGCGACCCTGCATCTTGGGAACGGGTACAGGATACCATGCGGAATTTGCTGGACAATCTGGGAATTGATTACTATGAAGCATCGGGCGAGGCGGCCTTCTACGGGCCGAAGCTGGATATTCAGATCAAAAATGTTTATGGCAAGGAGGACACCCTGATTACCATTCAAATCGACTTCCAGCTGGCCGAGCGATTCGGGATGGAATACGTCGATTCGGACGGGCAAAAGAAATATCCTTATGTCATTCACCGCACCTCAATTGGCTGCTATGAGCGTACGCTCGCCCTGCTGATTGAAAAGTATGCCGGCGCTCTGCCAATGTGGCTGGCCCCCGTGCAGGTGAAGGTGCTGCCCATCAGCGAGCGGCATTACGACAAGGCGCGCGAGGTCACCGGTGCGCTGCGCGAACGTGGCATTCGTGCGGAGTGCGACGACCGCAACGAAAAAATTGGTTATCGTATCCGCGAGGCCCAATTGGAAAAGGTTCCCTACATGCTGGTGATTGGGGACAAAGAATGCGAGGAGGGTACGGTCTCAGTGCGTATGCGCGGTCAGGGCGATGTGGGCAGTCTGCCGCTCGAGCAGTTTACCGCACAGGCTCTGGAGGAGATTGCCACCCGCAAACGATAAGACAAAGCGGGCGTTGCCTGAACTGAGACAGGCTGAAAAGCGCCGGGAGAAACAGCGATGTTTTCCCGGTGCTTTTTCATGAATGATGCAGAGTTGACGCAGAAATGATATACCATAAAGAAAGATAGCAAAGGAGTTGACGACCGTGAATCATATTCTAGTGGTGGAGGATGAGAAGCCGATTTCTCAGCTTTTGCAAATGAGCCTCACCAAGGCGGGATATCGCTGTACCTGTGTTTATGACGGTATACAGGCGGCAGATAAGCTGGAAGAAGAAACGTTTGATCTTATCCTGCTGGATGTCATGCTTCCGGGAATCAGCGGCTTTGAGCTCATGGATTACATTCGCTCGGTAGATATTCCGGTCATATTCCTTACGGCGAAAAATTCGGTCAATGATCGCGTGAAAGGGCTTCGCATGGGGGCGGAGGACTATATTGTCAAACCTTTTGAAATATTATTGGAGCTGTTGGCGCGGGTAGAGAATGTCCTGCGTCGGCATGGAAAGCTTCAGACAGTAATACAAATCGGCGGATTGGAAATCAATACGTTATCCATGCAGGTAACCCGGGATGGCAAAGAAATTGCTTTGACCAAAAAGGAATACGATATTCTGCTTCTGTTTGCTAGAAATCCCCGCATTGTGCTTTATAAAAGCACCATCTACGAGCGTGTGTGGGGCGGCGACTATCCGGAAAGTACCCGAACGGTCGAGCTGCACATTCAGCGCATGAAGAAAAAAGTTGGCTGGAACGACCGACTGAAAGCGGTTTATACCATCGGTTATCGTCTGGAGGTGTAGCCGTGAGCTTTCGCTTAAGATTAACCATTTCCATTTCTCTACTCCTTGCCCTTACGTTTGGAGCGGGCGGCGCGCTGCTGATATCCACCGCCTTTTACGCTTCCTTGCAGGACGAGAGAACGGCGGCGATGCATTCTTATGAAACGGTGCGAAGCACGCTGTATCTCCTCAATTCCGTTGGGGAAAAAACGGATTACGACCACATGACCGATACGCTCAGCCAGATGGAAACGCAGGGGATTGCCCGTTGGCAGGCGCTGGATTTAAAATCAGACGAGCATTTTGTCTATCAAAGCGGTGAAAGCGCCCTGTTTTCGGCGGATTTACCAATTCCAGATTCTGGGCAATGCTCCTATGCCGTTGTGTCGGACGAGTATGGAAGCAGCCTGCAGGTGCTCAGCGTCATCTTTGCACAGCAAGAGCAGCTTTTGCTGCGGGCACGATTTGATTTGTCTTCGGCATACAATGCGAGAAAAACGCAGCATCGCCTGTTTTTTATGGTTTATATTGCAGTAGTTCTCATAGGGGTTTTGATTGCCGCCGCCATATCCTTTGCCCTGACCAGCCGTCTGAAAAAGCTGACCAGTGCGGTTAATCTGATATCCAGCGGTAATTTGTCCCAACGCTCCAACATTCGAACGCGGGATGAATTCGGGCAGTTGTCTCGGGATTTTGATGCCATGGCCGACCGTCTCCAGCAAAATATCCATCAGTTGGAGGCCGATGTGCAGAGGCAGGAATCCTTTATGGGCGCTTTTGCGCATGAGCTGAAAACACCAATGACTTCCATTATTGGATACGCCGATCTGCTGCGGCAGGGCGCTTTGGATGAAAATGACAAAAGCTCAGCGGCCAATTACATTTTTTCCGAAGGCCAACGCTTGGAAAAACTCTCTTTTAAGCTGCTGGATTTGCTGCTGATGGAGAAGGATGCGCCGTGTATGCGGGAGGTGGGACTTTCTTCCCTTCTTGCCGATGTGCAGCAAGCCCTTGCTCCGGTTTTGAAAAGCAAAGGAATTCGGCTGGTTTGCCGAAGCGACCAGGGCAAAACTACACTGGAGCCCGATTTGGTGAAGTCGTTGCTTTATAACCTGATAGACAACGCGTCCAAAGCCATTGAGGGAAAAGAAGGATTAATCGCGGTAAAGGGAACTTTAACCGCCGAGGGCTGCCGGCTTCAGGTGGCGGACAGCGGGCGCGGTATGCCGCAGGCTGAGCTTTCCAGAATCACCGAGGCCTTTTATCGCATCGACAAATCACGCTCGCGCCAGCAGGGGGGAGCGGGATTAGGGCTTGCCTTGTGTAAAAAGATTGTGGATTTGCATCATGGCAGCTTGAAATTTAACAGTACTCCGGGGCAGGGAACCTGTGTGACGGTAGAACTGCGCAGTAACCCGGCGGCGAAATCGCAGCTTTCCGAATGAAAGCCGCAGCCGTGAAAGGAGGTTTGTGCCCGTCAAGGCACGGTGGTGTAATGAGAAAGTTTCGAAATATTCTGATTGTGTTGGTCACAGCTGCTGGCATCGTCGCTGGCGGCTTGCTGCCGGTGATTACGGCAAAGGTGCAGGATTCCGTCTCAAATGGGACGATACATTACGATACGATGCAGGAAATCCGACTAAATCTGCGCGAGTTGTCTATGATAGACAAGCTGTTTTTAGTAAATCAGTCTACCATCATCGGGATATCGGAAGGCAAGACGAATCTAACGCCGGCGGATGTCAAGCAGCTTGTTTTTTATGAGCTGCAGCCTTATGTTCAACAGGGACTGATGGAGGATAACCTGTCGGATTTTTCGTTCGAATGCCGGCCGGATCTGCATTACGTAATCGGTGTTACCGAAATGTCCAATGTGTTCTGGCACGTTACCATGGAGCGCATAAGCAAGAAATCGCAAAGGCTGGAATTGGATATCGACGACAAAACCGGGAAAATTATCACCATCACTTATGAATATGCCCCTTCGCTGTGGGAAGAGTGGCAATACGATGAGCTGTTGACCGATTTTTATACCATCTACTTCAATCGTCTTGGGCTTAAGCCCGACGAAGGATACCGAGAGCCTTCCGACAAAGAGCACGAGTACTCAACTGTTACATTTCGCTGGGGAGATATGGAATATGGTGAAATGGGACTTGAGTTTACCGTTTATCCCACTGGTTTTTACAATGGGGTCTATCAGGCCGACAATTGGGCGGAAAAAAACCAAAAGAATGTTGATGCAGATTTGATGTGAATTCTATCATAAAAACGATGCACCCTTTCTCTACGATATCCATGTAGAGAAAGGGTGTTTTTATGAACGATCAAGGAAATGACCTGAACTATCTGGAAATATCCCGGGAGCTTTTGCAATATAATGCCGGGATAGTGAAGCAGTATGTTCAATGTCCCGTTATCGGCGTTTTGAAGTGTGACGGCTATGGCGTGACAATATCGGAAGCCGCGCAGGCATGGAAAAGCTGCGGGGTTACTATGTTTGCTGTCTCTGAGCCCCACGAAGCTTTTGCACTGCGCACGGCGGGATTTTGCGAGGACATTTTGCTTCTATCTCCCGTTGCGGACGCATCCACCCTCAACGCCTTGCTGGACGAGAAGGTCATACTCACCGTGACTGGTATGGAAACAGCTAGGTTTTACAGCGAGAACGCGCGCGGACAGACCATACGGACGCACGTAGCCGTGGATACCGGCATGGGACGGTTTGGGGTAAGATGGTCGGATTTGGAGCAGCTAAAAGCAATTTACAGTTCGTTTTATTTTCGCTTTGAGGGGATATTTTCTCATTTTTCCGCCTCTTTTGAAAAAAGGTATCGAATCACCCAAAAACAATTGACCCGCTTTCTTTCGGTTACCGAGGCGCTCTCACAAGCCGGTTATGCCATTGGAATGCGCCATATTGCCAATAGCTGTGCCGCCTTGCGGTTTCCCGAAACCCGTCTTGACGCAGTACGCATCGGCTCCGCTCTCATCGGGGAGTTATGTGCGAAAGTGCCGGTGGATTTGCAACCGGTCGGCGTATTTCAGGCACAGGTTGTGGATCGAAAAAGGCTGCTTCGGGGAGATGCCACAGGCTATGCCTCGGTCTGTCGGATGAAGCGGGACACCGACGCTATCGTGGTAGCCTTGGGTCATGAAAACGGTTTTGGCTATCTGAAAAGTCCCGATAATTTTCGCCTGCAAGACCTGGCTCGTTATTTTTACCGTATCCTGCGAGGACGTTTTCATCGTCCCTGCGTCATGTACGGCGAACAGCGTCTTTCTCTCATTGGACGAATTGGAAGCCAGTATTCCTTATTTGACGCAACTGGAACAGGCGTTCAGCCGGGCGAATATGTCGCGTCCAAAGCTCATATGCTTTATCCCAACCAGCGAAGGAGAATGATATAATTGTACCAGATTATTACAAGCCAAAATGACAGCGAGGCAGCTCGGATGTCCGATTTCGTCCGCGTTCATCACAACGGCCACTTTTTGCAGTCGCCGC
>CABQCM010000076.1 GCA_902462665.1 uncultured Oscillospiraceae bacterium
ATTGCTCCCGCACCGCGCGGCGTGCCCCAGATCGAGGTAACCTTCGATATTGACGCCAACGGCATTGTGCATGTCTCGGCGAAGGATCTCGGTACCGGCAAAGAGCAGTCGATTACCATTACGTCGAGCACCAACATGTCCAAGGAGGATATTGACCGCGCCGTCAAGGAGGCCGAGCAGTTTGCTGCCGAGGACAAAAAGCGCCGCGAGGAAGTGGATGTGCGCAACAACGCCGACCAGATGGTGTATCAGAGCGAAAAGACCCTGACCGAGCTGGGCGATAAGCTGGAGGAAAGCGAAAAGACGGCGGTTCAGGCCAAGATCGACGAGTGCAAGGAAGCGCTCAAAGGCGAGGATATGGAGAAAATCAAGGCTGCGTCCGAGGCGTTGCAGCAGGAGGTCTTCAAGCTCAGCGAGAAGATTTACAAGGCGGCGCAGGAGGCAGGCGCACAGGGCGCTCCCGACGCGTCGACTCCCGGAGCAGACTCCAACGGCAACGTTTACGAGGCCGATTATAAAGACGTGGACGACACCGATAACAAATAAGACCGGCAAGTCTGTTATGGGGGCGGCGTGTTGCGCCGCCCCCTAGAGCGTCAAAGGGCCGCATGCGCGCCGGCTGAGAGGTACCATTGGTATCTTTGACTTGACACCGATGGGGCAATCGCGTATGATACATTTGGTGCTTTTTGCAATCGTCTGCAAATACAGGCGATTGCAAAGGGTCATCGCTTACAAGGGAGATGCAGTGCCGGGGAGAGAGGAAAGTCGGCGAAATCACCTTTGTGTTTGAAATCGGTTGACAATGAAATCAGAGAACCCATCCGGGTTTGCAATACAGTGGGAGAGTGGAGCTGTTGGCGGAGAAACGCGATTATTACGAGGTGCTGGGGGTTGACCGCAGCGCCAGCGAGGATCAAATCAAAAAAGCATACCGTAAGATGGCAAAACAATATCACCCGGATTTAAATCCCGGGGATAAAGAGGCCGAGACCAAATTTAAAGAGGTCAACGAGGCTTACGAGGTGCTGTCGGACAGTGGAAAAAAGGCCAAATACGACCAGTTTGGCCATGCGGGTGTTGACCCAAATTATGGTGCGGGCGGCCCAGGGGGCGGCTTTGACGTTGACTTTGGGGATTTGGGCGACATTTTCTCCAGCTTTTTCGGCGGAGGGTCGTCACGGCGCAATCCCAATGCGCCCCAACGGGGCGGGGACGCCTCGGTCAATGTTCCGCTGTCCTTTGAAGAGGCGGCTTTCGGCTGCACCAAAACAGTCAATGTTACCCGCATTGAGAACTGCGAGGCATGTCACGGCACCGGCGCACAGGAGGGGTCTCAGCCCAAAACCTGCCCGACCTGTCACGGCACCGGCCAGGTGCGCGCCAGCCAGCGCACTCCTTTTGGCGTGATGCAGACCCAGCGGGTGTGCGACCAGTGCCGCGGAAGCGGTAAGATCATCGACCATCCCTGCCGGACCTGCGGCGGCAAGGGCAAGGTGCGCCGCACTCGCAGCGAAGACATTAAAATCATGGCGGGGGTCAACGGCGGCCCGGCGGGTGACCTGCGGGTCAACGTGTCGGTGCGTCCCCATCCGATTTTTGAGCGCCGCGGCTTCGACGTATGGTGCGACGAACCATTGACCTTTGCTCAGGCCGCGCTGGGGGCGGAGATTGTGGTGCCGACCCTGGATGGCAAGGTGCAGTATTCGGTGCCGGAGGGAACCCAGCCGGGCGATGTGTTTAAGCTGCGGGGGAAGGGCATTCCTCACATCAACGGCGGTGGCCGGGGAGATCAGTACGTTCGGGTGAGCATCGAGGTACCGCGCAATCTCAGCGAGAAGCAAAAAGCGGCGCTGCGTGAATTTGACAGTTCGACCGGCGAGGCAAATTATAAAAAACACCGCAGTTTTTTTGATAAGGTGAAGGACGCGTTTAAGGACGATTGACACGCGGCAGACCGATAGAAAAATCCCCGGGCTGGATGGGCCGGGGATTTTTGAAACTGGATTGACTCATGATACAGAATGACCGGTTTTGAAAGGCAAACATCCGCACCGCGAGTCAACCTTTCGATCGGTAAAAAACAAAGGGGTGCAATATGGAGCTTTATCTTGTGGGGGCTGTTCTGGCGGTCTTGCTGCTCATCGTGATTTTGTTGCTGATGCGGCGGGGAAAGGATACGGGAACACAGGCGCAGCTGGAGCAGACCACAGCGGCGCTGAACGCACGGCTGGACACGGTTTCCCGGTCGATGGGGGACGAATTTGCCCGCTGTCGCAACGAGTCGGCGGAAGGAATGCGCGAGCAGCTCCGCTTGCTAAGTGAGCAGCAGCGGCAGCTTTTGCAGACGCTGAGCGTCCACCAGAAGGAGCTGGGCCGCCTGGAGCAGGAGAATCAGGAAAAGACCAACGCGATTCTCAAGGAAATGTATTCGGTCAATTTGCGTCAAAACGAAAAGCTGCATGAAATTCTCAGCGAACAGTCGCGGCTGCTCAACCAAACCCTGACCGAGGTCGTGGGAAAGCTTCAGGAGAGCAACGAAAAAAAGCTCGACGAAATGCGCGCCACCGTGGACGAAAAACTGACAAGCACGCTTACCCAGCGGCTGGATTCCAGCTTTAAAACGGTAGGCGATCAGCTTAAGCAAGTCTACCACTCGCTAGGGGAGATGAAAGAGCTAGCCAGCGGCGTAAGCGATTTGCAGCGGGTGCTGACCAACGTGAAGGCGCGGGGAACCTGGGCCGAGGTGCAGCTCGGCAACATTTTAGAGCAGACCCTCACCGCCGACCAGTACGAGCGCAACGTATCGATCAAGAACAACGGAGAAATGGTGGAATTTGCTGTTAAGATTCCCTCACGGGATGACGACGGCAGCATCGTTTGGCTGCCTATTGATTCTAAATTTCCTCAAGAGGATTATCTGCGCATTTCCGACGCGGCCGACCGGGCGGACAAGGCAGCGCTAGACGAGGCGGCCAAAGCGCTTGAGCGCACCATCAAGAATGAGGCTGCCACCATTTCTAAACTTTACATAGACGTGCCGCGTACCACCGATTTTGCCATCCTGTTTTTGGCCACCGAGGGGCTGTATGCCGAGGTGCTCCGGCGTCCGGGGCTGACGGAAGAGCTGCAGAATAAGTATCGGGTAATGGTCTGTGGGCCGACCACCATCACCGCCTTTCTCAATACCCTGCGCATGGGCTTTCGCACCATCGCGCTGGACAAGCGTGCCGCCGAGGTATGGAAGGTGCTGGGCGCGGCGAAAACCCAGTATGAAACCTTTGAAACGGTGCTGGGCAAGGTGCGCAAAAAGCTGGACGAGGCCGGCAACACATTGGACGAGGCGCAGCGACGCAACAACATCATTCGCAAAAATCTGCGCAAGGTGGAGCAGCTTGAGGCGGAGGAGTCGGATGCGCTGCTCGGTCTGACCGACGGTTCGGTCGATCTTCAGCCAGTGGATTAATGGATGCCGCCGACGAATCAAGGCGGGCAACAACGAGAAAACCGCAGACCGAATAGAAAAGAATAAGGCGGGGAGTGTTCCACTCCCCGCCTTATTGCGTGTATCGGGCTTTGCTTGGTTTATTTTTCTACCATCATGAGCATACCCTCGGCGCAAAGCCGGTTTTCCGGCTCGGACAGCAGGCCGTCCTCAATGCATTGTTCTATCACGCTGGACACAATGCGTTCTCCAGCAATTAGTTGCGTATAAAGCTGGTATTCATTGATTAAATGCTTCGGGACGTGCTGTTTTGTAAAGTCAGCGAGTTCTTCGGCAATTCTTTCTTCCACTTCCTGCATATGGTCGCAAAGCCGGTTGGAAAGAGAACAGAATGCGGTATTGTTTTTGCGCTCTATGACAATGATGTTTGGCTCCAGAAGCTCGCCGCGCTTGCGTAGATAACCGCACTCAATGCATTTGGCGGCGGTTTCTTTCTCGTCGTCGGTCAGAGCGTCGATGGACAATCCGCCAATGGCGTTCAATACCATCAGCAGTTGAGGGTCGTGCGACAGATTGTGTCCGCAGGAAAAATGTCTGTCCATTCGTTTGCCGTAGAGATTGGATACAAACACGTGCCGATACCCGCCGACCATGGTCGCGTTAATCCCGTCGTTTCCATAAAAATCGGATGACAGGGTCTCCGATTCATGGTCGGCCTGATAGGCGATGGCGACACTGTGAAATGGCCGGTTGGGTAGGGCAATGCCGGCAAAATATTGGCGTTCCAGGATGGCGTTGACATTACCGGTGAAATTCCAGATTGCACGGTGAAGGATAGACCATAAAAGAAACCTTACGTCGGTTTGGGGGCTAAGATACGGGAAATTTAAAATGGCGTCTTTGTGCTTTTCCACCGACTGCTTGAACAATCGAACGATTTCGGTCAGATGCTGGTCGATAATTTGATTCGCTTGGTCGTATTCCCTGTAGTCCACCACCAGGATATTGAGCGCATATTTCCCGTTGTCAAGCTTGCGCAGCGTCCCATACTGCCCGTTTTCCCCGCGGCACTGTATTTCCAGTTCTTCCTCGATATAGGGCATGGGGACGCAAAGTTCCTCTGACAATTCTTTGGCGGATTTCGGCTTTTCTTTGCAAAGGTAAATCAAATTTTGAGACAGCATGCGCTCCGCTTTGGGGCCGGGATCGTTGCCGCCGGGATTACCGGTTCCAAGAAATGCAAGATGAACCGGCTGCAGGGAGTAACTGCGTTGATTCATTGCTTTTACCTCTTTTCGAATGGTATTTCGTGCGGAAAACAAACGCTGCTTTACGGTGGTCTCGCTGATGCCGAGCAGGGAAGCGATGTCTTTGATCTTCCTCTCCTCGAGATAATACATCACCATTACATCGCGGTAGGCTTTGGATAAAAACGCAATCTCGGCAAAGATTTTCTTTTGATGAGCGGCCACTACGGCCGCTTCCACCGCGCGGTCAATTTCATTGTCCTGCGTGGCTAGGGACAGCTCGCTGTTTTCGATGCTGACGGTTTGATGCTCCTTGCGGCGTTTCTCGCAGAAATCGGCATACACTCTGCGGGCGATAGTCCATGTGAACGCATAGAAATTCTCAATGCGCTCCTGCTTGAGGGCGGAGGACATCACGGCAAGCACAATGTCTGAGCAGAGATCCTCCGCTTCATGGCAGGTACTGCACCGATGATAGGAAAATTGATAGATTTTGTCCAGAAAGTCTTTGTCGGCAATCCGATTCAGCATTTCGTTTGTTTTCATGTTGCACCCTTTTGTTTCAATCATGATTGTTACACCCATATAGTCGGAAACAGCAGCGGCAGGTTAGATGAATTTTCAATATTTTAAAGGTGAATTTGGCGCTTGGAGAAACCGGCCAACGTTGTTGATAAAAGAATACCCGCGATAGGGGGCAATATGCAAGATTTGCCACCTATCACGGGCATCGTTTTTTGCTGTTAAACCGTTTGAGTTTCCGGTTCAAAATCTCGGGTCACACAGCGTATCCATTTGCCGGCGCGCATGCGGATGATGCACATCAGGGCTTTGAGGGGTTCGTCCAGCTTCATGCAAATGAGCACCACCGGCACCGGCCACTCAAACACAAAAGCGGCGACAAAGGCGGCGGGCAAAGCAACGCACCAAAGGGCGACCAGCTCGGAGATGAGGCAAAACCGGGTGTCGCCCGCTCCGCGGAGAATCCCTACAATCGACGTGGCCGATATGGAGACAAAGAAAGTGATAAAGGCAACTGCGACCATGAGATCCATGGCCAGATCTTTGGATTCCTGCGGGATGCTGTAGAAACTGACGGCAACCTTACGCAGCAGCAAAATGGCTCCGCAGGCAATCAGCCCGACCAGATAGCTAAGGTAACGAAGGGTATGCGCGCGCAGCTCGGCTTCCTTTTTGTTGCCTTCTCCAATGGGTTTTCCCACCAATACGGCCGCCGCGTTGGCAATGCCGAAGATGACGATGGTGGAAAGCTGCTGCACCATGCTGGCGATGGAGTTGGCTGCCACCGGATCCCCAGCAGAATAGGTAATGTGGCCGAGCAAAGAGGCTTGCAGCGTCGTGCCAAGGCCCCACATGATTTCGTTGCACAACACAGGGGCCCCGTTGACTGCGAGATCGCGGAAAAGCACCCGGTCAAACCGTAGAAGATGGCGCGGCCGGAAGGCAAGGCGTTTGTCAATGAGAAAAATATAGCCGAAGGTAACGGCGAATTCCAGAATGCGGGCGGCCAGAGAAGCGATTGCCGCGCCGCGAATGCCGAGGGCCGGCGCCCCCAGATTGCCAAAAATCAAAATCCAGTTGAGGAAGGCGTTGGTCAGACAAGACAGGATATTCACTACTACCGAGATACGCACGAGTTCTACCGAGCGAATGGCGCAAATCAAGGTGTTGCTCATGCCGAAAAGAACATAGGCATATCCCATAATCCGCAGATACTGCGCGCCTGCGGAAATGATGTCCGCCTGATTGGAATAAAGGGAGAGAATTTGCTCGGGAAAGAGAAGTACCGCCAGACCAAGCAGCAGTGAAACGCCGGCAGCGAGCTGTAAAATCATCGCGAAAATACGCCGGATAGCGGCTGTGTCTCCCTTGCCCCAATATTGGGCGCTGAGCACGGTAGCGCCCCCGGACAGGCCAAAGCAGACCATCGACAGAATAAAAAAGGGCTGATTGGCCAGGGTGGACGCGGACAGCAGAACCCCGGTCGTATCGGCTT
>CABQCM010000077.1 GCA_902462665.1 uncultured Oscillospiraceae bacterium
ATGGTCGCAGCCGCTGCGAAGTATCTCCCACGCGATCAGGCGGCCGTTCTTCGCCATCAACGCGGCGTTGATGGAAATAGACCCAACGTCGACGCCCAGATACATATCCCCCGTCCTCCTGTTATTTTCTCGTTGGAAAGCCAGCGATTTTTCTCGCCCTCTTCAAAGGCGCTGTCTGTTTTGCGCTTCATCGGCAGGGTGCAAAACGCGGATGCGCCCTGTTGACCCGTTGAGATCTACCTCATCCCCATTATGCAACGCCTGCATCGCATCGCCGTTGAATACGGCCACCGGCACGCCGTATTCTCTGGCCACCACCGCGCCATGGGAGAGCAGATTGCCATAGCTCATAATCAGCCCCGACACCACCCGCAGCATGGGCGTCCAACTGGGATGAAAGGTACGCACCACCCCGATATCTCCCTGCCGCAGCCGTCCAAGATCGTCCACATCGCGAACAAGGCAAACCGTTCCCCGCGCTGTTCCAGGGCTGATGCCCAGTCCTTTGTAGCTGGAAGCGCCCGCCCCCTTTTGCACCTCCACCGCGCTGGAATCCTTGAGCATATACGGCGGCGCGGCGTGCTGCCCCTGCTCGAACAGGCGAGCGCGCTCCTCCACCAGCGCCTGCGAAATAGGCTGCGCGGGATAGTCCGCCGTCACACGCACCTCCGCAATGGTCAAATGAAAAATTGCATCCGGTCGCTGTAAACGCCCCTGCGCGGTAAAAAGCTGGCCCAGCCGTAACAGAATTTGGCGCAGCAGCACCCAGCTTTGGTCAAAATAATACCGTTGATTTTCCCGCAGGCGCATATATTCCCCCGTGAGCGTCAGACATTCTTTGACCTGTCGGTACGACATACCGCTGCCGCACATCCGGCGGGCCAACTGTGCGCACTGACGTTTCAATGCCTTACCCTCGGCGGAAGGCTGAACGTCCCCCGAAACCAGTTGGATCAGCAGCGCCACCACCCGCTGCGGAGCTTCTCCCCAATGGGGAAAGGCCAAATCGTCGCAGGATACCGAACGATGTCCATGCTTTCTGCAAAAATGGGCGAGACGGCGCGCTAAAACGGGGGCCTCTCCCAGGCCAATGCGGCGATAGGCCTCGTTCGGGGAATAACGTTCGATGAGCGACCGCTCTGTTGGGGTTGACCGTAGCTCCCTTGCGATTTTCAGCAGTTCCTGGTTCGCCTGCACGGTTTTGTTTTTCGAAGACAGCGCCCCGACCAATTGCTCAGCCTGCCTGCGAAGCTCTCCATCCGGGCAGATCTGCTGAAGCTGCCGGTAAAGAAGCTGTGCGATCCCCAGAAATTGAAAGTGATCTACGCCAAAGTAGACACAGAAATTCCAAACCGCTTGATCGAGCAGGGCGATGAGTCCGGGAGCATCGTTGGTATCATTCAGACTTCGGCCGATCTGTCGGACGCGAGCCTGATAACGCGGGATGCGGCGATACCAGCTGCGGTATCCCCGCCGGATGAGGCCGGTCAGCTCCTGCCGCCGGCGGTCCTCCACGCCTTCGGGAGGTTCGTACTGCTCGCGCTGATACCGCACGTTCCAATAGACTCGGTTATACGCAAAGCAAAGCGGTCTTTCGCTTCCCTCTTGCGCGCACAGATCCAGCCGCACCTTGCTTTGCCATTCGTCCAGCAACGACAAATAACACACCGTGGCAGGCAGGGCATACCGATCCAGCAAAACGCAGTCCATCCCATCCTCGCTCTTGTGATAAACGCCGGCCGGGGCGTGCAACCGCTGGGGCCGCAACTGAAAGAATGTCACGCGCCCACCGCACATTCCCCATTCCAAATCACAGGGAAAGCCGAACGCCCTCTCGGCCTTGTGAGCAAGCAAAAATAGTTCGGTCTGCTCTCCCGGCGACAGTACTGCGTCCTTCGAGGAAAGCGTCTGGGGGACTCCGTCGCTGCGGCGCAGGCGAAATCGCTGGCAATCCCCCTCGCCCGCCGTAATGGATTCGTTGCCGCCGGCTTTCGCTTCAAGCAGCATCCATTCCTCCCATTGCATGGGATCGCGTGTAAACAGCACGCCGGATTTCTCGCAGCGCAGCATGCTTTGTATGATCACGCCCATCGAGACCTTTGTCTGCGTATGATAGGCCAGCGCGCCCTCGCTGCAGGCGGACGCCCAGACCCGTTTGACGGCCTGCTCCAACTCCTGCGGCGAAGCGACGTGAGCTACACTTTCATAAACTCCGGCAAAGGAGCGTTCAAACCCATCCTCCTGCTGCGCTGAGGAACGCACAATCAGTTCGTTTTCCCCCTGCGCTAAAGCGGTAAAGCCCTGCGCAAGCACGGCGCTCATGCCGTCGGGAAAATGACCGCTCAAGATATCACTCGGCCGGGGGCACTCCCGTGAAATGCCGTTGCAGTCCAAAAAATCCTCCATCCAGTCCTCGGGCAGCGCAAAGCCCTCGCAAACGGGAAAGCCCTTTTGCGATAACTCACACAGCCGCCTCGCCTTCTGACCGTATTCCCCCTGCGGCAAAGCGTCCAGCCGGGCCAAGTGATAGGATTTCATATCGTTTCCACGTCCTTTGCGGTATTGATCCACCGGCATTCGAGTGCAGGGGCGGCCACGCGGGTATTGCCGCTGACCGTGCAGCCCGGGCCGATTTCCAACAGACGGCGCACCCCATTCTGCTGCAGACGACGCACCAAAGCTCCCCATTGCAGCGGATGATCCAGCTGCATGGACAGCTTATGCCGAATCATGCTCCCCCTGCAGCTGGGCTGGCCGTCGTAGCAGCTATAAACGGTTCCCGCGTCCCGCGCCGGGAAAGCCTCAAACAGCGGCTGCGCCGTGTCCCCCGCCCCGGCGCACAACGGGCTGTGAAAGGCCCGTTCGGTCGCAATGGGCAGCGCCCATTGGGCTCCCTGACGTTTGGCCAGACGAGCGGCTTCGGCAAGCTGGGGATACCGGCCGGACAGCATGGTCTGATCGGCCGAATAAATCGCGCTGATAAAAACTTCCTTTCCCTGCGGGTCGGCCTGACGGCAGCAGGAACGCAGCCGGGACCGCTCCAAACCAATGATGCGCACCATGCCCTCGTCGGAGCGTTTCCCCTCCAGCAAAATCGTCTCAAGCTGAAAAATCAGGCCGAGCACCTCGGGGAAAGAAAAGACGCCCGCAGCGGCGCAGGCGGTGAATTCGCCTTGACTATAGCCTGTAAAGACATGCGGCTGGTTCAGACGGGGAGCAACGGCGCGATAGGCGGCGTAGCAATGAGCGGCCAGGCAAACGCTTTTCCACCGTTCTTCCGCTTTTTCTCCTTTGTAACACAAAGCAGCAAGATCCTTTTGCATATAATCGCAGGCCTGTTCCATCGCCTCGCGCGATGCGGCAAAGTTACGGCAGAAGCTGTCGTCCATCCCCTTATCGTAGGCCTCGCGCCCCGGAAAGGCGATTACCAAGGAAGGATGATTCACCGGCGGCACTCTCCTTTCTCCCTGCGAGGCGGTTTGAGCCGCCATGGATTTTTTGCCCCCCATACGCTCCATCTCGGACGTTGGCCGTTCGCTCGTTCCTGTCTCCCCACCGCTATGCAACGGTATGCGTGAAGGAAACACCTATGCTACTGCGACAGCCATCCTGCTGCGCCGAAAGCACCATCTCGCCCGACTGGCGGATGCGAGACGCAAGGTATAAGCGACGCAACGGCTCGACACAGCCATGAGGGAACAAGTCTGTTTTATGCTTCGTTTCGACGCGCTCTTTGCGGTAATCGTGCAGCCGTATCCCCGACTCCCGGCAGGATAACGCAAACGCCGCGCCGCTCGAGAAAGTCAGCGACGGCATAATATACCGTGCGATAGGCGACGCTTCCTCCGCAGCGCAAACCATGGCTTCGTCGGTCTGCCCGGCTGCAATGTATGTCATAGCCATCCCCAAAGCGTCGAGCCCCGAGGTCAGCCCATTGGAAAGGTTGTAAATCGGCCCGGTCAGACGATGCGCGATGCTCGCGCGGCAGGCTGGGGCATTGAGTACGGTGTCGGGAAAACGGGTGGGACTAACATACAACGGCCCCCGCTCTACGCTCACCCGGTCAAATTCGTGCAAATCGGCTAAAACACCGAAGCCCGATCCGAAAAAGAGAGGACAATCCTCTACGGGCGCAGCCTGCATCGCATCCAACAGCTCCCCCATGAGCTGAGTGCACAGCGAATCGACCGCAGCACAGCCCGAATCCATGCTTTTTGCCTCCGGTTTCCTCTCTTGTACCACACAATGATGCAAATAGACCTCTCTCATAAAAAGCCCCTTTCCCCGGCTGCACAAATGGTGCTATTATCATACTGGCTGCGCAAACGGCCAACAACCTGCCGCAGTGTCAAACGGCTCTACTCAAGATTCCTGAAAAAAGCTGTCTACCGCCGCACAGCCAACACCGGGTACCTACGCCAAAGCCTTGTCCCGCGATTTTGGCAACGAAAAAGGAGAAGTTCCCCTAGGAACTTCTCCTTTTCAAGTGGTCTGTGTTTTTTTATCGGCCGGATGGAAACTTATTTATTGATTCACGGCCGAGGATTGGTTGTTCTGGATAATTTCATGAATCGACTCCAAAATCACCGCAATCCGGCACTGGTTGCTGGCGTCGAATCGCTGCAGGTGATCCATCATTTCTGCGTTAAACGGTTCCTGGGTTTCGCCGGTAAGAATGTATTCGCATGAAACCGACAGCCCTTTCGCAATATGATAGAGGGTATCAGCGGAAAAGCCCTTCTGCCCGTTTTCAATTTCATAAAGGAATTTGGGGGAGATTTCGGCTATTTCGGCAAATTGCTCCCGGGTAAGCCGTTGCTGCTTGCGCAGTCGGTAAATTCGTTCCCCGGCTTGATCGTAAAAGCTGTTCATAGGTCAACTCTTCCCCCACCTTCATTATAATGATAGATTCCAACGATTTAGCCCCGCTCGCCGTCCATTCGATAACAGAGCGAGACATATTGCCGATTTAGTCGATCATTTGCAGGAGGCGATAGCTGCGTTGCACAAACTCTTCCCTCTCTTTTTCATCCAGTTCACCCAGCGACATGAGACCAAGGTCGAACATCTGCCGGCAGATCAAGGCCGCTTCTTCGCGCTTGGACTCCACGCCGGCCAACAGCAAAAGGCGGGCAGCCAAGGGATGAGAGCGATTGACGGTTAAAATATATTCTTTCGGTATCTCCATTCCCTGCTGGCCATACATCTTTTGCATCTGTTGGAGCCGTCGGGTATACTCTGGAAGAGAAAGCAGAGCAGGTAGATTTTCTTCGTTTAAATGCTCCACCTTGACCTCAATTTTATGCTCGGACAGAGTCGTTACAAAAAGCTCGCGCAGAGCGGCTGCTTCTCCCTCGTCCACACTTTTTCCGGTCTTGAATCCTTCGGGCAGCTCGGCGGTAACGCATACAAAGCGCCAAGAGGAATCCTTCATTTCAAACATCTGCGAGAAGGGCAAATCAATGGGATGCTCCATCTGCGCCACGCGAATCCCATGCGAGCCATACAGCCCGATGGCTGCCGACTGCTGAACGTGGTTGTCGGTATAATAGAGTGTTTTTTCCTTACCATCCTCCTGAGCATCGGCAAACCACTCGTTCAGGGTATGGAAGTCGCCCTCGGTCGTCTTCCAAAGGGTGATGTCCTGCATCCGATCGAAAAACTTGGAATCGCGCAGGCAGCCGTATTTCACCAGGACATGAATATCCTCCCAATACTTCTCATACTGTTCGCGGCTGTTTTCAAAAATGGAGTGCAGCTTGTCCGAAACCTTTTTGGAAATAAAGGCGGCGATTTTGGACACCGTTCCATCGTTTTGTAGAAAACTGCGGGAGACATTAATGGGAATATCCGGGCAGTCGATGACTCCTTTGAGTACCGTAAGGAACTCCGGCAGGATTTCTTTGATGTTATCCGCCACAAAAACCCGATTATAATACAGCTTAATCTGACCTACATCCATCAGATTGCGATCGTCCCGCAAGCGGGGGAAGTAAATGATGGACTTTAACTGGAAGGGGGAATCGACATTCAGATGAATCCAAAACAGCGGATCGTCCACATCGTGAAAGACCTCACGGTAAAACTGCCGGTATTCCTCGTCCGTGCATTCCTTGGCTGGTTTCATCCACAGCGGGGTGGTGGTATTCAGCGGCTTTGCCTCTTCTCCATCCACCGGATTCTCCGGAGTGGTCAGAAAAATTTCAAAGGGGAGAAAAGAGCAATATTTGCATATCGTTTCCCGCACAAGGGCAACATCCAAAAACTCCTCACCATCCGGCCCAATATGCAGCGTCAGCGTAGTGCCGCGGCGCTCACGCGTTCCCTCTCCGATCTCGTACTGGGAACTGCCGTCGCTAATCCATCGCACCGGCTGTGCGTCCGGTCGATAGGACAAGGTATCGATTTCAACCGACTCGGAAACCATGAACACCGAATAAAATCCCAAGCCAAAATGACCGATAATGCCGCCGTCCTGGCCCTCTTTATATTGTTCCATAAAGTCAACTGCGCCCGAAAAAGCAACCTGAGCAATGTATTCCCTGACCTCCTCCTGCGTCATTCCCAGACCGGAGTCCTCGATTACCAGGGTTTTATTTTCCTTGTCCACCGAGACACGAATACAAAAAGGCGCGGCGTCATCCGGCTCGGCCTGTCCCATGGCAATCAGCCGTTCCAGCTTATACATCGCGT
>CABQCM010000078.1 GCA_902462665.1 uncultured Oscillospiraceae bacterium
ATTCCCGACAAGTGGATTCCGCTTCTCCTGCTGCCCATCGGCATTGCCGGCGCGCTCGCGCTGGGCGGCCCCAGCGTTGACAGCGCCGTCCAGGGCGTGCTCGTCACCGGCGTTGCGGTTTATGGCAATCAGGTCGTCAAGCAGATGGGGAAGTAATCAATGGCAAAGTGGCAGGTTGGCAGGACAGGGGGCACCGTAAATGTGTCAAACCTTCGGTTTCTGAAAAATGCTCCAAGCCCAAAACAAATGCAATTTTTAGAATCCACCAAACGGTATGTAGGGTATGGCGGTGCGCGCGGCGGCGGGAAAAGCTGGGCCGTCCGGCGCAAGGCGGTTCTTTTGGCTTGTTGCTACGGAGAAACCGAGCAGCAGGAAGCCATCACAATCTTGATCGTGCGCCGCACGTTACAGGAGCTTTATCAAAACCACATCCGGCATCTGATTCACGAAACGCGCGGAATCGCGCAATATCGGGATAAGCATCGGACGTTGGAATTTAAGAACGGTTCCCGGATTGTATTTGGTTATCTGGAAACAGAGAAAGATGCCGACCAATATCAGGGGAATGAATACGACGTTGTTTTTATTGACGAGGCGACCCAAATATCCGAATACATGTTCAATATCCTGAAAGCCTGTGTGCGCGGCACCAAAGCCGGAGTACCGAAACGTATTTATTGCACCTGCAACCCAGGCGGAAAGGGGCATGCCTATGTCAAGCGGTTGTTTGTGGACCGTCAGTTTAAGGACGGAGAAAACCCGGACGATTATGTTTTCATCCAAGCCAAAGCGACCGACAACGAATATTTGATGAAAAACGACCCGGAATATTTAAAGCAACTGGATTCTCTGCCGGACGGGCTGCGGGAAGCTTGGCGGGATGGACGATGGGATTTGTTTGTGGGTCAGTTTTTCACTGAATATGATGCGAGCGTGCACGAATGCGACCCGTTTCCCATTCCCGACCACTGGAAACGATATCATGCGATTGACTATGGGCTTGATATGCTGGCATCTGTGTGGGCGGCGGTGGACGAGGATGGCGGCATCTGGATATATCGTGCGATTGCCGAACCGAATAAAATCATACCCGACGCCTGCGAACTGATGCGGCAAGCTGAAAAAGCGGATCAATGCCAGTACACCCGTTTTGCCCCGCCCGATTTATGGGGGCGGGAAAAGGCGAGCGGTAGACAGCAAAGCGAGATGTTCGCGCAAAACGGCTTTGTCTTTCAAAAGTCGGACAACGACCGAAAAGCTGGATGGCTGGCGGTAAAGGAATTGATGGCGGTAGAACATACGGGAGAGCAAAAGAGGACGAAGTTGCACATCTTTCGAGGCTGCGCGTCCAATCTTACATATGCTTTGCCGCTGATTCAGCACAATCCCAAAAAGCCGGGAGACACCATGACCGAGCCGCACGATCTGACCCACTCGCCCGACGCGCTTCGGTATCTTTGTATTATGCGCAAGAAGCTAGCGCAGGCGGTACAAGCTCCTGCCAGGCAGGATATTCGATACCAGAAGATGGACGACCCGGTAAAAAAGAAATTCGGAAGAAGGAAGGTGCCTAATATATGGAAGGGCTTGGTTTGATTCTACTTGCGGCAGGATATTGGCTGCAATTTCAAATCATTGCGCTGCTGTTGGTGCTTTTATTGATTCAACGAAAGCGGGAATATGGGAAGAACAAGGCTGATGTGGCTTTCGGGAAAAAGCAGGAACGCAAGGCCCGTCCGTCGCCGGAGGCAGTCGACCATGCGAAGCGTCAGCACAGCATTGTACAATACGGATTGTTTGGGGTGAAACCGAATGAAAAAAAGAAAGCAAAGCGGCGAGGATAAGGAAGCGTTGAGCGCAAAGGCGGTATGGAAAGAGTACGAGCAGGGGCGAGACTATATGAATCGCCCTTTATGGGGAAACGAATCCCTGTACAACCGAGTAAACCTCAACAATCAGTTTTATGAGGGCGACCACTGGAAGGACTTCAACAACACCGAGGAGGGCAGTGAACTCCCCGTTTTCAACATCTGCAAGCAGGTAGGCACGGCGCAGGTTGCCATCGTGGCGAGTAACGTTCTCACCGCCTGCTATAGCTGGGAGGATGTACCGTCTGCCGAGGAAGATCGCATGCTGTCACAAGGCGGTGTCCCCCAGAACAACATGTTTGAAATGCCCGAAACCGCAACACAGAAGGAACCGCAAACGGCATCCGAGCTGGCGGGATATTTACATCAAGTTCCGAAGGGACAGGGTGATAAGCCGTCCAATGAAGAAATGCGAGCGGTTGCTTTAATGCTTTCCAAGTATTTTCGCACCTTTTCCAACCGCTGCAATCTGAATTACCTGGTGAAGCAATGCGTGACCGATGCGTATAAAAACGGCAGCGGGCTTCTGTATTTCTATTGGGACACCAATCTGCGCACCATGGGGGCGCACGGCGACATTGCTGTCGAAAGCGTGGAGATTATCAACCTGCATTGCGGTGACCCGACCATTAAAAAGATTCAGGAGCAGCCGTATCTTATTCTAGAAACCAGGCAAAGTCTGGATAAGGTACGCAGGATGGCCGAAGAAGCGGCAGGAAAGGAAGCAGCGGAGAAAATCAAAGCTGATGATACCGAATCCGCTTATGGTGACAATCACGAAATTGACCGTGATAAAACCAATAAGAACGCCAAATGCACCGTTTTAACGCGCTTCTGGAAAGAGACCGAAAACGGAAAGACAAAAGTGTACTTTCAAAAAAGCACCAAAGATGTGATTCTCAAAGAAAAGACCGATTCCAAACTGTCGGTGTATCCAATTGCGTTCATGCCTTACGAGCAAAAGCGCGGCACCATTTACGCACACACGCCGCTGACCGAAATGATTCCCAATCAGCGCGTGGCCAACACTCTGCGATTCAATCAGGTGGTGTCGGACAGCTACACCGCGCAGCCAACCCTACTATATGATGAGACCCGTATGCCGGACGGGTTCACGAATGAAATCGGAGCACAAATCCCGGTACAGGGCAATATCAATGATGCGGCGCGCTATCTGCAAGGACAGGGCATGGCGGCCAGCAGCGAAAATCTGGCGCAGGTTTTTATGAACGACACGCTGGACATCAACAACGTCAATGCGGCGGTGCGCGGCGACCTGAACCCAGACAACACGTCGGCCATTATTGCGCTGCGCGATGCGGCAAAGATGCCCATGCAGCTTACGTCGGCCAATCTCTACATGATGTTTGAGGACGTGGCCCGTATCGTTGCAGACTTCATCATGGGGTTTTATGGGGAGAGGAATCTGAGAATCGAGGAAAAAGGCGAATCGTATGTGATTCCCTTTCAGGCGAGCCGATACAAGGAATACATGATGGCGGTGCGCGTAGATGTTGGCGAAAGCACCCTATGGAGCGAAACAGCCACCATTCGAACCTTGGATAACCTACTTATCAACCAGAAAATCACCACAAGGCAGTACTTGGAGCGCGTGCCGGATGGATATGTGCCTATGAAACAGGAATTGATTAACGAAATCAAAGCCGAGGAAGAGGCGCAACGTCAAGAGATGATGGCGCAACAGGCGGCAGCTTCCGCTGCGCAGGGCTCGGCGCCGTCCCAAGATACGCCGGTAGACTGGTCGAGCATTTTAGGCGGCATGTCGGACGAGGAACTGACGGCTTTGCAAAACGACCCCACCGCCATGCGCGAACTCAGCGATATCACGGCGGCGCAGGGCGCGTAACACCAGAAGAAACGGCGAGACGATCACCGTTTTAGCCCCTCACCATGGGGACTTAAAAAAGACGCTCTCACCATGAGCGGTCGACCGGCACCATCGGTCGGGAAAGGAGTAAGTAATGAGCGAAGAAGCAAATGGCTCCGCTGTCGAGCAGGAGCAAACAAACGTCGATTCGGCGGTGGAATCCGAAGCCGAACCGACAGCAGAACAGGACAGCGGGAAGCAGCAGGAGCACGCGGAGGGCATCACCATTGCCTACAATCATGAAAAAATTCCGTTGAGCAACACCGAGGCGGCGAGACTGGCGCAAATCGGCAAACGATTTGAGGGCAAGGAGACGCTGCTGACGCAGATTGAGGCCGAATTCAAACGTTCGGGTATGAAATCGGTTGACGATTTCGTTCGGGCACGACAGCACGAGCTGGAGAAGAAGCAAGTGGACGATCTGATGTTAAGCGACGGGATTTCGGAGAACACCGCACAGGAGCTGATTCGTCTGCGGGGGCTGGAACAACAGATTCGGGAGCAGGAACAAAGGGAAAGCCGGGAATCGAAGGTTTTAAACGAACTTCGGGAACTAAAGGAGCGGTATCCGAACGCGGATATTAACGCTCTGCCGGAGGGAGTGTCGGCCTATTCGGTTCAGCACGGTGTTCCGATGGTTGCGGCTTATGAAAATGTTGTTTTGCTCGAACAGTACAGAAAGGAGTTGAACGACCTCAAGAAACGGCAGGAAAACGAGGAGGCCACGGCGGGGAGCGCGCATTCCAGCGCGCCCGCCACGGGAGACGATTCCTTTGAAAGCCTTTGGGCGAAAGGAACCAGATGATTTGTCAAATTAGAAAGGAGATAACATATGCCTGCTTCGCAGTTAAACAGAATAGAAACCGCGCTGAAAATCAGCGAAAAGCTGGACCAGCGCGCTGTGGAGAAGTCGGTCACCGCATGGATGACCGCAGGAGCAAAGGACTTTGAATTTAAGGGGAACGGTCAATACCGAATTCCATCGGTACGTCTCAGCGGACTGGGAGATTACAAGAAGGATTTAGGATATCCGATGGGATCTGTCACGATGACTTATAAGGACTATACCTGTGAGTATGACCGGGGCCGTTCTTTCTTCCTGGACGCGATGGACGTTGACGAAAGTAATTTTGTGGTCAGCGCCGCGCGGGTAATGAGCCAGTTCACGGATGAGTATATCGTGCCGGAAATGGACGCGGTGCGATTTGCCAAGTTGTGTGCGATCGCGAACGAGAAAAGCCACGCGACCACGGGATACACCCCGGTCAAGACCGACATTTATTCCAAACTTCTAAGCGCAATGTATGCGGTCAAGGACAGCGGGAGCCAGGAGGTGGTGGCGCACGTGTCGTCGGATGTACTGGCGGCGCTGGCGGTCAGCTCGGAATTCCAGCACATTCTTCGACAGGACGATTTCAACGCCGGGCGGCTTTACAGCAAGGTAACCTACATTGATGATATGCCGCTGATTCTTACCCCGAAATCGCGTTTTTACAGCGCCATTGACCTGTACGACGGTACCACGACCGGCGAGGAAAAAGGCGGCTATAAGAAAGCGACTGCCGGGAAAGACATTAACTTTATCGTAGTAGGCAAGGATGTTCCCGCCGCGATCGAGAAGCACGACGTAAAATCCATTCTCGGCCCCGGCGAGCACACGCGGGGCGACGCGTGGTTTATTGGCAGCCGCGTTTATCACGACCTGCTAGTAAAGGAAACCAAAAAAGACGGAGTTTACATCAACACCAAGTAAGGAGGAATTAAGATGTCGGAAACTGCAACCACGCCGGTGAAGAAGCAAAAGGTGGAACGGGAACCCGTGAACGACGGAACCGTTGGTCTTAAATTTTCACACAACATCGACAACAGCTACAAGGGTTCGGGCGAGCCCAACGCGACGGCTTACAGCGAGACCGACCCCGATCCCTTTGTGACCGTATCGTAGCATCACGCGGGAGGGACTGGTCAATATGGGCGGTCTCTCCTTTTCTTTATTCAGAAAGGAGAAATATCATGAAAACCGTTGGAGCAATTTTTGAACAGCCATCTATCGAGGTTACCGACGCACCGGCGCAGGAAGTTCCTATGGAACAGACGGACGTTGCCGAGAGCGAGAAAGTGGATTATAACTCTTTGCCGGTGCAGAGCCTGCGCAAAATTCTGCGTCGGGAACATGGTTTCGAGGACGCGTCAACCCTATCGCGCGAGGAATGCCTTGCGCTACTGACAGGGGAGGCCGACAGCAATGAAAGCGCGTAAGGTTTACGACGAGGCAATGACCCTGTACGGCGTGGTCAGCCAGCGCGGCACGGTAGACCAAAGCCGTGCAGAACTTTACGAGACGCGCGCTCTCACCGTAATGTCCATGATGCAGCGAGAACTTTATCTGATGGAACAGGGCGACGAGGAACGTCCTCTTCCAAAGGATATCCGCACAATGAATGACGAACTTCAAATATCGGATGATGCGGCGCTGCGGGTTATGCTGTATGGATTGGTGATGTATTTCGCTGAATTTGACCGGGACGCATTTTTGTACAACACTTATTCGGTGGAATATTCCAACCGATTGCAGACCCTGCACCGGCCTAGAAAACGAATCAAAAAAGTTCGCTGACGAAGGGAGAAAGCACCGTGAAAAAAAGACCTAGTATGTATCAAAAAAGCTCTTATAATTTGCAGTTTGGTGACGGCTCGCGCGGCATGTGCGCTGCGTCTGAACTGCATTTGGACGACGGCCAATTGCGGGACTGCTTGAACCTATGGTATGTAGGGAAAACATTGACCAGCCGTCCGGGAGTGCGATATCAGGGGTCGATTTTGAACGGTGCTTCTCTGGACTATACCCCGGTGGAGGTATCGGATTACTGCCTGCTTAGCGAGGTTGTTATCAAATCCACAGGTCAGGTTGAGGAACAG
>CABQCM010000079.1 GCA_902462665.1 uncultured Oscillospiraceae bacterium
GCAGCCGCCCCAGAAGCGGCGGGAGAAATCCCTCGAAACCCTGGAGGTTTACGCCCCCATCGCCCATCGGCTGGGAATCCGGGCGGTGAAGGAGGAGCTAGAGGATTTGGGTATCCGCCAGCTCGACCCGATTGGCTACAGCGAGATTATCGCCGCTCTGGCCTCCCGGGAGCAGGACCGCAAAGCTCTGCTTGACGGCATCCGCGAGCAGATTTCCGACCGGTTGGCCGACGTTTCTCCCGGCGCTTATTTGGAGGGCCGGGTCAAATCCATCCACGGCATCTACCGCAAAATGTATATGCAGGGTCATGCCTTCGACGAGATTTACGACATTTACGCCGTGCGCATCATCGTCGATACGGTGACCGAGTGTTATAACATTCTCGGCATCATTCACGACATGTTCCGGCCCATCCCCGGCCGGTTTAAAGATTATATCAGCACCCCCAAGCCCAACCGCTACCAGTCGCTGCACACCACCGTCATCACCCGCGCGGGGGTTCCCTTTGAGGTGCAGATCCGCACCTGGGAGATGCACCACACCGCCGAGTACGGCATCGCCGCCCACTGGAAGTACAAGGAGGGCATTTCCGGCAAGGGGGAGAGGGCCGACGAGCGTCTGGCCTGGATTCGCCAGCTGCTTGAGAGCCAGAAGGAATCGGACGACGTTGAGGAAATCGTGCGCACCATCAAGAGCGACCTCGCCCCCGAGGAGGTCTTTGTGGTCAGCCCCAAGGGGGACGTCATCAGTCTGCCGATTGGCTCGACCGTCATCGACTTTGCCTACGCCATCCATTCGGCGGTGGGCAACCGCATGATTGGCGCGAAGGTGGACGGGCGCATCGTGCCCATTGATTATCAGGTCAAAACGGGCGAGATTGTGGAGATTCTCACCACCAGCCAGCAGGGGCACGGCCCCAACCGCGATTGGCTTAAAATCGTCAAGACCAGCGAGGCGAGGTCCAAAATCCGCTCTTGGTTCAAAAAAGAAAAGCGTGCGGAGAATATTGTCGAGGGCCGCGCCGAATTCGACCGCGAAATGCGCCGGGATATGATGGAGCTGACCGAGGAACAGCGAAACGATTTCCTCATGGGATTTGCCAAGCAGTACCATTGCCAGACCATCGACGACTTTTTTGCCATGATTGGGTATGGCGGATTGTCGCTTCAGCGGATTTTGCCCCGCATCAAAGAGGAGTATCATAAGCTATACCACAGCGCGCCCGAGAAGGAGGTCAGTCTCGACGACCTGGTGGACAAAAGCAAGCCGCCGCGCGCCTCGGAGGGCGTGGTGGTCGAGGGCATCGACAACTGTCTGGTGCGGCTGTCTCACTGCTGCGACCCGCTGCCGGGCGACCGCATCATCGGTTTTATCACCAGAGGGCACGGCGTGTCCATTCACAAACGGGACTGCCCCAACGTCCCGCGCGATATCTCCAGTGCCGAGCAGCCCGAGCGGTGGGTGAACGCCTACTGGGCGCGCTCGCAGTCCGAGTCTTTTAAATCCACCCTGCAGGTGCTGGCCAACGACCAGCCCAACCTGATTGCGGACGTCACCATCACGCTGGCCAACATGCGCGTACCAATTTACGCCGTCAACGCCCGTCAGCTCAAGGACGGCACTTGTCAGATGATTCTCACCATCGGCAGCGAGAATCTCATTCATCTGGGCAATATCATGGACCGGCTGCGCAAGGTGAATAATGTGCTCACCGTCGAGCGGATGTAAGAAGCTGTACCAATGGATGAAGTGCGCGAATTGGCAAAAAAGGTTTTACCCCAAGGGAAGGAAAGCGCAGGAATCTTGTCGTATTTCAAGCTTTCCCGACGCAGTTCTGGACGGGAATTGTTTCGCCTGAATGCGTGCTTGTGCCGATTGGTACAGTTTCCAAGGGGATTCCCGGGGCGCACAATCGAAACAAAAGAAACGAGGAAAAAGGAATGCGAGTGATTGTCCAGCGCTCGGCGCGCGCCAGTGTGAGCGTGGAGGGAGAGACGGTCGGTCAAATCGGCCCCGGCCTGTTACTGTTGGTGGGAATTACCCATACCGATACCCCCGCTGAGGCCGCCCTCCTGGCCAAAAAGGCAGCCAATCTGCGCATTTTCTGTGACGAGGCGGGCAAGATGAATCGTTCCCTGCTTGACGTGGGCGGCGGCGCGCTGGTGGTGTCTAATTTTACTTTGTACGCCGACGCGTCCCACGGCCGGCGGCCCTGCTATACCGCCGCCGCACGACCCGAGCTGGCCGAGCCGCTGTATCACGCTTTCTGCGAGGCTTTGCGCGCCGAAGGGGTCGCCAAAGTGGAAACCGGCCGTTTCGGCGCGGATATGCGCATCGCTTTGGAGGCCGACGGCCCGGTCACCATTGCTCTGGATTCGCAGGATTACCGGCGGGGCGACTGAGCGTCGAGAGGCGCCGCGCCCAGCAAATTGGATTTTTTACCAAGGGCTACACCAGATCGGGAACAATCGGTTTCGGTAGAAAAAATTTTCCCGGAATTAGATGAAAAGCCGCGGGATACGGTTGTATTCCTGCTTTTTCACCGTCGTTTTAACATTTTTTATTTTTGGCGGTGTTCTCTCGATTTGGCGTCAACCAACCTTTAGAAAGGAACGCCTTTGCACGGCAAGGGCAGGACGAATACCATGCAGGTCATTACCATACCCAGCGGAATGCTGGACGCCAACGCATATTTGCTCATCGACCCGGCCAGCGGGGAGGCCGCCCTCATCGACGCGCCCAGCGCCGACGGCCCCCTGTGGCAGGAGGTTTGCCGCCGGGGAAATTCCATTCGATACATTTTGCTCACCCACGGGCACATCGACCACATTGCCGGGGTGCAGGCTTTGCGGGACGCCACCGGCGCGAAGGTGGGCATTCATGCAGCCGACGCGGCCTGTCTGCACGACGGCTGGGCCAGCCTGGCCGGTCCCATGGGGTTGTCTTTGGCCGGTCATCCGAATATTCAGCCCGATTTCGTTCTGCGCGACGGCGACACGCTGCCTCTCGGCGGGGAGAGCATTCAGGTGCTCCACACCCCCGGCCATACGCCGGGCGGGGTCTGTTACCGCTGCGGGGAGCTGCTGTTTACGGGGGACACTCTCTTTTGCGGCAGCTACGGCCGCACGGATTTCCCCGGCGGGAGCTTACAGGAAATCCGCGCCTCCTGCCGCCGCCTGGTCGCCTTGACCGGCGTGAAACGGGTGCTGCCCGGCCATGGCGGGGAGACCACGCTGGAGGCTGAGCGCGACAGCAATCCGGTTTTTTGACGCACGGCCCGGCGATAAGGCTCGATCCCACCGCGTTTTCACGGGACGCCTTGCCGCGCGGGATGACAGCGTCCCATCCATAAGACAAAGCTACCATCGTTTGACAAAGAAAAGCACGGTTTATCGACGTGAAAAAGAGTGTGGACGGCGTTGTTCTCGTTGCCGGGCGGCAGCCTTGTCAGTTCCTTTTTTACAGTCGATAAACTCCGAAGGACCTGCCGTCGGAACAAAAGAGCGCAGGCGAATGCCGAGAATACTGAGAGCCCGCCCTTTTGACCGTCGGTAGGCTTGTGCACCCTTGTCAAGCGATGGTATGCGGGCACAATCTGTTTTTCGTGCAAAGCCTTGCCTGAAATCGCTGGGGTTTACGCTGCTTTGCAATGCGGCAGGATAGCCGCATCGCGCATCTTGACGGCGCATTCCATGCTTTGCGCGCATTTTCGCCCCCCAGGCCGTGGGGGGGCCAGGCAAGGCGGCGAAAGACGGAAGAACGCGGCTGACGGCGAAAGCGCACGGTCTGCGACGCGTCGTTTCGTCCAGGCAAGAGAATAAAAACAAGGGGTTGCACAGGGTGAAGCTGTATCTGTCCGATTTGTCTTACCGATATGAAATGGAGAATCTCTGCCGGCTGTTTTTTCCGCATGAGAGTATTCAAACGCATTGCGGTGAACTGCAGGAGCCTCCCCAAGGCCTGTGGGCCGAGGTCGCAGCGTGTCAAAACGGAACGCTGGCTGTCGCCCGTGTCGGTGACGGCGAGCGGGAATTTGGGGGCGAGCTTTCCATCGAACCCGACGCGGGAGAAAAGGAAACCGAGCGATGCCTTGCCGTCGCGCTCTACCGCGCGCTGTGCTCCCTGACTGGGAATACCCCGCAATGGGGGGTGCTGACCGGGGTTCGACCGGTCAAGCTGTTTCAAGCTCTGTCAGCCGGATACGAGGTGCGGCGCCCCGGCCAGGGGGACGTCCTTGCGGCGGCCGAAATGCAGGAAAAACTGCTGGTTTCGCCCGATAAAATTGAGCTTTGCCGCCGCTGCGCCGAGGCCGAGCGGCAGTGCGTGGAGGAAGTCTCCCCGCGGGATTTCAGCCTCTATATCGCCATTCCCTTTTGCCCGACCCGGTGCGCCTATTGCTCCTTTGTCTCCCACTCCATCGAGCGGGCGGGCAAGCTCGCGCCCGATTACCTCAACGCTTTGGAGCGGGAGCTGGAGGCTATCGCCTCCCTTGCCGAAGAACTTGGCCTGCGGCTAAAAAGCGTTTATATCGGTGGCGGTACCCCCACCACCCTGTCGGCCTCTCAGCTCGAGCGTCTGCTGGATACGATTCGCCGTTATTTTCCCCTGCTATCGGGGGCAGAATTTACGGTGGAGGCCGGCCGGCCCGACACACTGGAGCGGGAAAAGCTCGCCGCCCTGCGCGCGGGCGGGGTGACCCGCCTGGCCGTCAACCCGCAGACCCTCGACGATCGGGTGCTCGAGGCCATTGGCCGCCGTCATACGGCCCAGCAGACGCTGGACGCTTTCTCTCTGGCCCGCGAATGCGGCTTTGACAACATCAATATGGATCTCATCGCCGGGCTCCCCCTCGACACCCCCGAGGGCTTTGAACGCACTCTCGATGGGGTGCTTGCCCTGCGGCCGGAGGGGATTACGGTACATACCCTGTCGATGAAACGCTCGGCCCGCATGACGGCAAGCCCCGACAGTCTAGCGGGCGGGGAACGCATGCCCCAGATGGACGGCAGCCGCCAGAGCGCCTTTGCCGCGCAGATGCTCGACACGGCTCTCCGCCGGCTGACCGGCGGCGGATACATCCCCTACTATCTCTACCGCCAGAGCAAAATGCTGGGCAATCTCGAAAACGTGGGCTGGTCTCTGCCCGGGCGGGAAGGGCTGTATAACATTTATATGATGAACGAGCTGCATACCGTCCTTGCCGCCGGGGCGGGAGCGGTAACCCGCCTCAAAGACCCCCGCACGGGGGACATCGAGCGGGTGTTTAACTTCAAATATCCTTATGAATACATCAGCCGCTTTGACCAGATGCTCGAGCGTAAACAGGCTATCGCCGCGTTTTATACCCGCCATCCATTTTGACGCTTCCCACCCGAAGAGGGGCGCGCAAACACAATTCAAACGGCTCGTTCCTTTCCCGCGCTGCGGGGAGAGAGCGGGCTGTTTTTGTATGCAGCCATCGGCGGATAAGTCGTCTGCCATAAAGCGCAAACAGACCTTCCGATTGCGCCGCTTCACCGCCCCAAAGGCTCCTTTTCCCCCCTCCTGTCAGGCGGTAACATAAAAGGAGGGAGTTTGGACGCCGCCGCGCCTCGGTCTCCTCACAATACCGCGCCGCCGCGCCCAGCGGCAGCCGCAACGACGGAGGCAAAATTCATGCAGCAAACAAATTCCAACGGCATACGGCGTTCCCAACGGCTTTATCAGGTGTTCGGCCTACCCGCCGCCCCGGTATGGATTGCCGGGCCTTGCGCGGTTGAGAGCTATGAAATGATGGATCAAACGGTTTCCAGACTGGTCGCCTGCGGCGTGCACCTGGTGCGCGCGGGGGCCTATAAGCCGCGAACCTCGCCGGACAGCTTTCAAGGACTCGGGCGCAAAGGGTTGGAAATCCTCGGGGAAATCCGACGCCGGTATCCTGTGCGTATTGTATCCGAGGTGGTGGACGTGCGCCACATAGAAACTATGTGCAACTTCGTCGATATTTTTCAGGTGGGTGCGCGCAGTATGTACCAGTATGAGCTACTCAAGGAGCTGGGGCGGTGCGGCCGCCCGGTATTGCTCAAAAACGGGCTGGCGGCCACGATGGAGGAATTCTTGCGCGCGGCCGAATACATTACGCAAAGCGGCAACGACCGTCTGGCTTTGTGCGAGCGGGGAATCCGCGGCTACGATACCTACACCCGCAATCATCTTGACCTGGCGCGGGTCGCTGCTATCCGCAAAGAAACGGAATTTCCTGTAATAGTAGATTTAAGCCACTCTTTGGGGCGTAAGGACATTGCGCCGCCCATGGCCCGCGCGGCGCTGGCTGCAGGGGCGGACGGCCTCATGCTTGAGGTGCATCCCGACCCTTCACACGCTTTATCGGATGCGCGTCAGCAAATGAATTTGGAGGAATTTGAAACGCTGATGCAATCGGTTTTGATCCAATGATGATTTGGAACCAAAGCGGGGGCTGCGCATACAATACAGAGAGCCGGGTTTTGAAATTGGCTTTTTCGGGACGAATTGCAGGAAGTTCTTGTGCTGTTCAAGCTTTGTTCATAATCTAAGAGACAAAAAGGGGTAAGATAAGAACAGACGAAGCAATCCGGGTGCCATGCGTTTTACGCGAAAGCCCAGGAG
>CABQCM010000080.1 GCA_902462665.1 uncultured Oscillospiraceae bacterium
GGGCTGGGAATATGACGACGATTTGCGTTACTTCTGCCAGCTTCACGACGACTGCCAGAAGCAGTGTCCTGACTGCCATATCGGTCAGACACAGACCACTACATCCTTTGGAATCGCAGCGAGTGAGATTTCCCATCTCACCCTGGACGGCTGGACGATACGTTCGGTTTCTTCGGAAGAAACGCCTTGCTGCGACCAGGCTACCGAAGGCCAGGGGATTTTTATATTGACGATGAGCGCAGACCATCTGAATATCACCGATCTGCGTTATGCGGGCGCAAGTTACAAGGAAAATGTTGGGTTAATCCTTTCCATGGGAATGGTTCAAAATGTTCGTATGGAGGATCTCCGCTTTGATTTGCCGGAAAACGGGCTATTTTCGAGCGTAGTTCCGTTGCAGGGAACCCGTCTCGAGCGATGCCTGGTAGCCGGAGTAGAGCTGTCGGCCCCGGCAGAAACATTTTATTCCATGGTATCCCTGGGAGGAGCATCCGATCTTTTGATTCGCGATATCCATGCCGAATCGGTTGGAACGTATGCCGGTTTGTTCTGCAACTATTTTGTCACCCGCGTGGTGGTACGGAATATGACTCTGGACGAGCTTTCGGCTATTCCAGCGATTTCACCGAATAAAGAAGCAAGTTTTTTTGGTATTACAGCCTTTCGCTCGTCGTATGATATGCAGCAAAGAGCGTCTTTGTCCCAAGTCGTGGTGGATATACCCGATGCGCTGCTGACGGCTCCCGTTTTTTTGATGGATTACTCTGAGGACTCAAGCCAGATGTCCACCCTACTGGAACAGTTCTATTATACCGACGAGGCAGGCCGATTTGATCCGGCACGGGATTTTTGGAGTGTCCCCGATGAAGCTGTCCCTTCGACCGACGGTATTTACTGCGTGACTAGGGAGCAGCTATGCTCGCAGGAAACGCTGGACGCGCTCAATCGTCCGCTCAATCCTGACACTGACAAAACAACCGGCAATCGCTGGAGCCGCGACGATAGCTACTGCGGCGGCTGCCCCGTGCCCGCAGCTTGCAGCCCCATCGCGCCGCCCGCACCGGCAACTACTTACGGCGACGTGGACGAAAGTGGAAAGATTGACGCTTCCGACGCTTTGTGTATTCTGCAAGCATCGGTTCGCCTGCGGGAGCTCGGCCCCAATCAGGCCGAAGTTGCTGACGTCAACGGCGATCATCAGGTTAACGCCGCCGATGCTCTGCTTGTACTTCAACACTCGGTTCGTCTGATCGACCGCTTTCCCATGGATCCCTATCCCTCTGTGTTTGAGTTTGTCGCCGGATAAAAGTCAAGCTGGTTTTATGGGCCAGACAGCCCGCGGGCTGCGTTGTTTTAGCGGCCGGGCTTCGATCCTTTATCCAACCACGTCACCATCGAAAGAAGCAATGCTTTTACGGGCCGCGAGGATGCGGCCCGTTTTTTTGTTTTGCTCTCTTCCTTAATGTAAGAAAACGGCTGTGACAGTACAAAACCGGCCGGAGATTGCCTCCAGCCGGTTGCACATTGCTGTTGCATGGCGCAGCCTGTTTATTGGTTTGATTCCAGAGCGCACAGCTTCTGCCCCATGAGCACCCCCATGACCGAAGCCATCATCAGCCCCCGGGTCCAGCCGCTCGAATCCCCCAGACAGTGCAGCCCCCGTAGGTTGGTATTAAAATCCGCGTCCATCTTAATGCGGTTGCTGTAAAATTTCAGTTCCGGCGAATAGAGCAGCGTCTCGGGGCTGGCAAAGCCGGGCACCACATGCTCCACCGCCTGAATAAAGTTGATGATATTGACCATCGCGCGGTAGGGCATCGCCGCGGTAATATCCCCTGCCACCGCATCGGGCAGGGTCGGCCGGACATTGGATTGGTTGAGTTCCTTCTGCCAGGTGCGCTTGCCGTCAAGGATATCCCCAAACCGCTGCACCAAAATATGCCCGTTGGCCAGCATGTTGGTCAGCTCGCCCACCTTTTGCGCATAGGCGATAGGCTGATTGAACGGCTCGTTGAAGTTATGGGAGCAAAGAATCGCCAGATTGGTGTTTTGGGACTTACGATCCTTATACGAATGCCCGTTGACCACCGCCAAGTCATTGTCGTAGTTTTCCTGGCTGACGATACCGCCCGGGTTCTGGCAAAAGGTACGCACCTTGTTTTTGAAGGGACGAGGATAACCGATGAGCTTTGACTCGTACAGCACTCGGTTGACCTCTTCCATGATTTCATTGCGCACCTCCACCCGTACGCCGATATCTACCGTACCCGGCTGATGGGCGATGCTGTGCTGCTCGCAGAGTCCTTCCAGCCAGTCGGCCCCCCGGCGGCCGGTGGCCACGACCGTGCGCGCGGCGCGAATTTCCATACCGTCCCCCTTGCCCGAGGACGGCTCAAGCTGTACGCCGACACAGGCGCTCCCCTCCAAAATCAGGTTCACGCAGTTGTAGTCAAACAGCAGCTCCACACCCTGCTCCTGCAAATATCGTTCAATGGCTAGGTAAATTTCCTGCGCTTTCTCGGTACCCAGGTGACGGATGGGGCAATCTACCAGCTTCAGCCCGGCCTGAATCGCCCGTTTGCGTATCTCTTTGATCTTATCGCCGTTGCCGATTCCCTCTACCTTGCTGTCGGCGCCGAATTCAAGATAGATTTTATCCGTGTACTCGATGGTTGCCTGCGCGACGTCCTCCCCAATCAGTTCGGGCAGCGCCCCGCCTACCTCATAGCTTAATGAGAGCTTCCCGTCCGAAAAAGCGCCAGCGCCCGAAAAGCCAGTGGTAATGTGGCAATAGGGCTTACAGCCGACGCAGGTTTTCGTCACCGATTTGGGGCATTTTCGCTGCTCAATGGCACGCCCCTTTTCCACAATCACAATTTTTTGTTTCGAGCCCCGCCGCACCATTTCCAACGCGGTAAAAATACCGGCCGGGCCGGCGCCAATGATACACAAATCGCACTTCATAATCCTCACCATGCCTTTTCCGACGACGCAATGTTTGCCCCGCCTCAATTTGATAAACAATGGACTGGACCTCTCGCTCACTGTGCAGACAAGAATATCTGATTTTATTAAATCAGATTGCGGCGGCAATGTCAACCGGCAGACGGTAACATCTCAAACCTTTGGCGGCGCGGATTCTTGGCCTTCTGTCGCAAAAAGAACGCCCAAACAGACAGGGACCGGTTCCTCCTTCTAAAAAATTACTTGCAAGGGGTTGACATGAACGTGGAAAAGACATATAATAATATTAACATATGAATAGATGTTCATATGTTAATGAAAGGAGCGACTCCCATGACACTGGAAAATGGAATGGAGCTGTGCGACGAGCACATCGTACATCCAGCAACGATACGCAAGGCAGAGGAACACATGCCCGACGGGCGCACCCTCGACCGGCTGGCCGAGTTGTTTAAATTGTTTGGCGACCCCACTCGAGTGCGAATTTTGTGTGCCCTATTTGAAAGCGAAATGTGCGTATGCGATATCGCGGAACTGTTGGAGATGGGACAATCGGCCATCAGCCATCAGCTTCGGCTGCTCAAGGCAGGCGGGCTGGTCCGTTCCCGCCGGGAGGGAAAATCGGTCATCTATGCGCTGGACGACGACCATGTAAGACTCATTTACGACCAGGGATTCTCCCATGTTACCGAGCCGGACCACAATCACGAAAGGGAGGATGTGTGATGCGTTACGAGCTTCGCATCGAGGGATTGGACTGCGCCAACTGCGCACTGAAAATCGAACGGGCTGTCTCGGCGCTCAACGGCGTGGAACGGGCGGGTCTAAGCTTTGCGACCGGCGCGCTCCACATCGAAGCCAGCCGAGAGGACGCCGCCTTTGCCACAGAGATCAACCGCACCGTGCACGCGCTGGAGGGCGGCGCAGTGGTTATCCCCCGTAATCCGGCAGCCGAGGCGCTCTGGAGCTTGCAGGAGGAAGCCCTGCTCTGCCCGGTACAAGGGGATTGCGAATGCCCCTGCGGCCACCAGCACGGCGAGCATCGCCGATGCCCTTCGGACAATCACTCCCACACAGAACAAGGCCATGCCCGTAAAAAGGGTCATACTCACGAAAATGAGCACGCGCATTCCGGGGAACACACTCACTCCCATGCGGGCGGCGGTCGTCTGTCAATCGGATTATTTGCAGCCGCGGCGATATTGTTTGCCGCCGGGTTGTTCGACCTGCCGGGCTGGGGCAAGCCGGTCTGTTTTGCTTTGTCGGTCGTGCTGGCTGGATGGCCGATTTTTCTCCAGGCCCTGCGGGGGCTGCGTCACATCAGTCTGGACGAAAATCTTCTGGTGACCATTGCGGTCATCGCCGCCTTCGCCATCGGGGAATGGCCCGAGGCCGCGCTGGTAACCTTGCTGTTTCGCCTAGGCAACTACCTGGAAGATTTGGCGCTATCCCGTTCCCGGCGCTCCATTGAAGCTCTGGCCGAAATTTGTCCCGACACCGCGCGGCTGGTTACCTCGGACGGAGCGCAGGAAATCGATGCACGTTCCCTGCGCCCAGGGGATACGATTGAGATCGCCCCCTTTGAGCGCATTGCCGCCGACGGCGTAATAGAGAGCGGACAAACCCATCTGGATGCCTCCGCCCTGACTGGCGAAGCGATGCCGGTGATGGCGGGGCCGGGGGATGAGGTGCTCAGCGGTATGCTAAACCAACAGGGTCTGATCCGTGTGCGGGTCAGCCGAACAAGCGAGGACTCCTCAGCCGCGCGCATTTTGCGCCTGGTGGAGGACGCGGCCGGACAAAAGGGCGAGGGGGAGCGGTTCATCACCCGATTTGCCCGCATTTACACTCCCGCCATTCTCGTAGCCGCCCTGCTGCTTTGTCTGATTCCAACCCTGTTTGTCGGCAGCTTTACGGTCTGGCTGTCGCGTGCTCTGGTGTTTCTGGTGGCCTCCTGCCCCTGCGCGCTGGTGATTTCCATTCCGCTTGCCTATTTTTCCGCCATTGGGGCGGCCTCTAAAATGGGGGTTCTCATCAAGGGAGGGCGTTTTGTCGAGCTGCTTAGCAAATGCCGCACCATCGCCTTTGACAAAACCGGCACCTTGACCACCGGCAAATTGGAAATTACCGAAATACGCTGCAACGGCGTGGAACAGGAAAGATTGCTTCGCCTGGCCGGCCAGTTGGAGGCGCACAGCGCGCATCCCATCGCCCGCGTGATTGTCGAGCGCGCGGGGTCGCCCGAGGCATTAAGCGGCCAGTACAGTGAAATTCCCGGCCGCGGGGTGCGGTATCAGGACGGCAACATCACCGCCCTGGCAGGTTCGGCCCGGCTGATGGCGGAAGAAGGCGTGGATTGTTCCGCCTTGGGCGACGCGTCGGTTTACATTGCGCTGAGTGGCAAAGCAGTCGGGGCCTTATCCATTGGCGACCGTGCGCGTGAAGACGCCGCCGAAACCATCGAACGGCTGCGCGCGTTGGGGGTCGAGCAAATCGCCATGCTCACCGGCGACAGCAGCGCGGCAGCCGAACGAACTGCGCAGGAATGCGGTCTGAACCAGGTGTATTCCTCCCTGCTGCCCGAGGATAAGGTCGCCCGCATGAGCGAGCTGCGTGCCGGGGGCGCTCCCGCGGTGTTCGTCGGCGACGGCATCAACGACGCCCCAGTGCTGGCCTGCGCCGACGTGGGGATTGCCATGGGCTTCGGCACCGATTCGGCCATCGAGTCGGCCGACGGGGTGCTGTCAGGCAGCCGATTGTCCCGGCTTCCCGACGTCATCGTCCTGTTTCGCCGGGCGATGGGAATGATTCGGTTCAACACCGTGTTCGCCCTCGCGGTCAAAGCGGTGGTGCTCGCTCTCGGCGCGCTGGGCTTGGCTCCGATGTGGCTGGCCGTGTTTGCCGACGTGGGTGTCTCAATGCTCACCGTGCTCAATTCCTCTCGGTTGCTTTTGCATTCCAAAAAAGATTAGCCGCAATCACCCTCAATCGAAAGGGAGTGATACGTTTATGGGAGAATTACAAGGTCTTGCCAACATTGGCGCAAAGTTGGAAAAACAACTCGAAGACACCGGCATTGCCACGCCAGAAGCGCTTCGAGAAACCGGAAGCCGCCAGGCATGGCTAGGCATCCAGGCCATCGACCCCTCAGCCTGCTATATGCGGCTGTGCGCTCTTGAAGGGGCTTTGCGAGGAATCCGATGGCACGATTTGCCCGCCGAGGTCAAGCAGGAGCTGCGGGAGTTTTATCAGGAACATAAAATCCCCCGTTCCTGACCAATCAATTTCAAAAAGGGAGAGGATGGGTCACGCGCTGTCCTCTCCCTTTCCTTTTGCGTTGACAATTCCAAAATTAGGGATATAATAAGGAAGAGTTCCATTCCTGTACCCACGAAATAACCGGCCGCGAGACAGCGCGGCCAGATTGGCGCGTGAAAGCATTCATGAAACGACCCGCTTTGAAACTTCGTTTGTCCTATCCCCGGCGCATCGCCATCGGTTTCGGCCTGATTATCCTGGCCGGCACCCTGCTGCTAATGCTGCCGGTTTCCTCTGCCTCGGGGCGCGCGACCCCCTTTCTCGACGCGCTGTTTACCGCGACCTCGGCCACCTGCGTTACCGGGCTGGTGGTGGTAGACACGGCGGCGCACTGGTCACTGT
>CABQCM010000081.1 GCA_902462665.1 uncultured Oscillospiraceae bacterium
GAAGCGGGGCGGCGGGGAAAGCCGGGCTGCCGCTGTCTTTGCCCGGCTCATGGCGGCGGCGCAGCGGCTGACGGCGGTGGCCAAACGCTGCGAGGGGATGTCAAACAAAGACATTGCCAAGCTAACCGATCAGATTAATGCCGTATGCGACAAATGGTCTCGATGAAAAAACAAATTGATGGATGTGATTGCTGCGATCAAAGACTTCCTATAACGAACCCCGCCCTTGTGAAGGATGGCTCCTTGCACAAGGGCGGGGTTATCGCTATCGGAGAAAGAGGCTTATGTCGGCCTTATTTGTCGTCGGGAAAATGCATTAATTGTTCCAGCGTGATGCCAAATGCGTTGGCGATATTTTCTAGAACCTTGAACGATGGATTTGCGCTTGCAGTTTCGATCGCGCTGAGATATCGTGTGCTGACGTGACATTTTGCAGCAAAGTCCTCCTGCGAAATTCCTTGCTTTTTTCTTAGATCAATGATATTTTGCGCCAGATGTTCTAGTGCTCCCATAAATATCCCCTTTTTTCTACATTGTACGGGGCAGAATGGGGAGGCACAATGAACTATAATGCACATGTTGGGTAATCTGTTTTATTTTTGCATATTATTTCCAATGCGGGTTGTGTCTGTCAGTAAATCGGAGTCATATCATAGCGCGGCAGGCAATATAGTAGAAAGGAAGGGGTGTAAACGCGTGCCCGGCAGACGCGCGGGAGGAAAGAGAAAAAATCGTTTTCGTACTTCCTCCATGCCTACGGCAATTTCGAAAGAAAGGAAGCCTTTGCAAAGCAAAGGTGTGGTAATGATGATGGAACAAGCTATACCAGAATATCAAATTACCGAGCCCTATCCGCCGGTATGCGCCGAAAGACCAAACCGGGTCTATGCGGGCGCAATGCTGGATAACATCGGCGGATGTCATTCGGAGATGTCGACAGTCAGCCTGTATTTCTATAATCATCTGATGACCCACGCGCGGGAGGATGTGGCAAAAATATTTCACGATATGAGCATCACCGAGATGCACCATCTCGAAATTTTTGGCACATTGGCCCGGCAGCTTGGGGAAAATCCCCGTCTCTGGAGCCGACGTGGGGAGGGAAAGGTTTACTGGTCGCCAGGCTGTAATCACTATCCCACCGCGCTGCGCCCCATGCTGGTTAACGCCATCAGCGGAGAGAAGGCAGCCATTCGGAAATACGAGGCGCAGGCGAAATTTATTCGCGATGCGAATGTGGTCGAGAACCTGCGGCGTATTATTGCCGATGAACGCGTGCACGTCGCTATGCTGTCACAACTGCTGCGCCGGTATTGTGCGGGGCCACAGCAAAAGAACGATTAATGCCGCAAAAAAGAGGCTGCTTCATCGAAAATGAAGCAGCCTCTTTCTATATCCGAAAAAGGATAAAACGGTTACTGAGCCTCGCCGTCCTCCTGCGCTGGCTCCTTTGCCCTGGCAAGAAGAACGTTGGCCACGATGCCAAGAATCAGAGCGCAGGCAACCGAAGTAATGGTAACCGCGCCAAAGCTGACCTGGAAGCCGCCGATGCCCGCGATGAGGATGATGGAAACCACAAA
Organism: uncultured Oscillospiraceae bacterium; assembly: GCA_902462665.1. Taxonomy (GTDB): domain Bacteria; phylum Bacillota; class Clostridia; order Oscillospirales; family Acutalibacteraceae; genus CABQCM01. The sequence goes on from CABQCM010000081.1 coordinate 1,581, forward strand.
AAGATTTTTGTTTGCATCCAAGTTGACCTTTTGAATCATCTTGAGACCGCTCACGGCGATGAAACCGTAGAGGGTGACGCAAACGCCGCCCATGACGCAGGCCGGGATGGAGTCGAGGAAAGCCACGAAGGGAGAGACGAAAGCAATGAGCATGGTAAGGATGGCGGTAGCGAAAATGGTGGCGACCGACGCATTGCGGGTGATGGCCACACAGCCGACCGATTCACCGTAGGTCGTGTTGGGGCAGCCGCCAAAAATTGCGCCCGAGATCGAACCGATTCCGTCGCCCAGCAGGGTGCGGTGCAGACCCGGCTCCTCCAGAAGGTCCTGTTCAATAATGGAGGAAAGGTTTTTGTGGTCGGCGATGTGCTCCGCAAAGACGACGAAAGCCACCGGGATATAGGCCACCGCCACCGTGCCGACATAGGCGCCGTCCAGCTCGGAAAAGCCCTTGACAGCGGTAAGGAAGGTGAAGTCGGGCAGACGGAAGAAGGTACCGATCGACACGCCGTCGGCAAACAGCGCCTGGAAGGGAGCAAAGTCGATGATTTTCAGCGCGTCAATGCCAGCCGAGTTACCGATGAGGGTAAGGATGAGTGCGACGGCATAACCCGCCACAATACCGATGATGAAGGGGATGAGTTTGGCCATCTTCTTGCCGTAGGTAGAGCAGAGAATGACCACAAACAGGGTCACCAGACCGCAAATCAGCGCCGCGTAAGGGGAACCGAGCGCGGCCCCGTCCGCCCCTTTGACGTCGCCGGTGAAGAGATCGCCGACAGCATTGCCCGCGAGGGAAAGTCCGATGATGGCTACCGTCGGGCCGATGACGACGGCCGGCATGATTTTATTGATCCATTTAACGCCGGCAAATTTCACGATGATGGCGATGATAGCGTACACCAGACCGGCGAAAAACGCGCCGATAATCAGGCCGAGATAGCCCAGCGCCATGGAGGTAGCCCCCGCAAAGGCGGCGAGCATGGAGCCAATGAACGCAAAGGAGGAACCGAGGAACACCGGGCTTTTGAACTTGGTAAAGAGCAGGTAAACGATGGTGCCGACGCCGGCACCAAAAAGGGCGGCCGAGGCGGTCATACCATTGCCGACGATGGCGGGCACTGCAATGGTCGCCGCCATGATGGCCAGCAGCTGCTGAATCGCAAACACGATCAGCTGGCCAAATTTGGGTCTGTCTGTCACGCCGTAGATAAGTTTCAAAACAATCTACCTCCTATTTTTGTTTCCTCACCCAAATGCAATTCCGTTTAGAAAGCGCGTTTGGATGTTACTGCACGTTTTTCCATAGCTCGACGCCGGTCGCACCGTCGAATTCGGCCACCTGTACGGCAATGGTTTCACTGCGCGAGGTGGGGACGTTTTTGCCCACATAGTCGGCGCGGATGGGCAGCTCACGATGGCCCCGGTCGATGAGCACAGCGAGTTGAATGCGTGCCGGCCGGCCTAGAGAAATGACCGCGTCCATGGCCGAGCGGGCGGTGCGGCCGGTATACAGCACATCGTCCACCAGAATGACCGTGCGGCCTTCGACCGAAAAGTCGATGTCGGTGCGGTTGAGCTGCGGCTCGTCCTTTTGCAGGGAGAGATCATCACGGTAAAGCGAGATGTCCAGCGCCCCCATCGGAATCTCGCAGCCGAGCAGACCTTCCATATTGCTCTTGAGCATGGCGGCAAGCGGTCCTCCGCGCCGCAGAATGCCCACCAAGCAGAGGCTGCCGGGGCAACGCTCCAGCCCGTCGGCGTTGCGTTCGATGATTTCGTGTGAAATGCGCATCATGGCGCGCTGAAGCGCGCGCTCGTCCATCACGGTGGATTTGAATTCCATTTGTCCCCTCCTGCAGCGTTCTGAAAACCGTGCTGCGGACACAGTACACCGTGAACACAAAAAAAGACCTCGCCCTTTCCCGGCAAGATCCCACAAAAAACCGCGCAGCCAGACGAAAAAACAGGCCGCACGCTCCCCGAAAAACGGGGCAGACTTTCTTTGTACATCTTGTCGGCATCACGGTACCGCTCGTTAAAGATGATTTTATTGGGTTAAGACCAGCGAGATATCCCTTTGTGGATACGCTTTCGCAAACTTTATAGCCATCATACCATACTATGGGCGCAATGGCAAGAATTTTGTCGAATTTTTCTTTCAATTAAACTCATTGCCCAGATAATGACATGCAAAATTTGCCGCGTTGGGGAAACAATAATGCAGCCGGGCGCTGATCGAGCGCCGGCTGCATCGTTACAACGAAAGGAAGAAAATTATGCACACATGTATTAGTCCCCGCGCGGCCGACGGCGTGGTGTTCGGCCTCGGAGCGGGAGCCTATGGTTTGATCGAGGTACTCTACAAAGGAGACACCCATCCCACCATGCTGGTAGCGGGCGGAATCTGTTTTTTGGCCATGCAGCGCATTTCCCTGCGCCTACCCCAAATCCCTTTTTTGGGTAAGTGCTTGATGAGCGGCGCGGCCGTCACGGGGGTGGAATTTGCCTTTGGCTGTGTGTTTAACCTCGCGCTGAAAATGAATGTATGGGATTACAGCCATCTGCCCTTCAATGTGGCGGGACAAGTCTGTCTGTGGTTTACCATATTGTGGAGCGCGCTGGCCGCAATCGGTCTGCCGCTGGCCCGCATGGCTTACACCTATCTTGTTACAGGCAAGGCTCCTCGGCTGCGCCGCAGCGTTCCGCTGCCGGCAGGGATTCGCTGAAAATAAAATACGGCGTACCGCCCGCTGGCGTAAGGACGCTATGGTTTTTCAAAATCAAAAAACAGTTGGAAGGCGAGCGCTGGCGGGAGGAAGAAAAGCTCTTCTACTCCTGATGCATTGACGGCGTATCCTGTGATTCCAGCCCGGACTTGACCTCTCTCGAGCGTTTTTCCTGCGATGGGGCGCGCCCATATTGGCGGCGATAGACCTTGGTGAAATAAGATAGGTTATGAAATCCGCATCGCTCGGCCGCTTCCCCCACGTTGCTCTGCCCCGAGGCCAGAAGCCGCCGCGCCTGATTGCAGCGAACCCAATTGATATACTGCGTCACGGTCTGGCCGGTCGCCTGCTTAAAGGCGCGGCAGAAATAATACTTGCTCATACCAGCAATCTGGCATAGATAATCGAGAGAAATGGGTCGGTCAAATTCCCGGTCAATGGCGGCAATCACCTTGCGAACGGTTTCAATTCGCCCTCCCTCAGCCAGGGGAGACGGATTCCGGCTGACCAGGGGATGACGGCGGCGAAGCCCAATGACGATCTGAACGACGAGCGAAATCACCAGCTCTTTATAGCAGGGGGGCTGCGTCGTCATTTCCCACTCAATTTGCCGCATGAGGTGAGACACCTGCGGATCCCGCAGCTGCAAAGGCAACCGGTCGTATTCCATCCATATCCCTTTATCAGACAAAAAATCCTGATCTATGATGAGGCAATGATACCGGCAGGAACCCATATCCGTATGGGTAATATGGATGCTGCTAGAGGGAATCACCACAATCTCGCCCGCTGTCATATCAATGCGTTCGCCGTCAACAAGAGTATAGCCGTTGCCCGAAAGGGTACATAAAATTTCCAGGCTGCGGTGCCAGTGAGCGCCGGCAGCAGCAGTGCTTGGCACGACGGTATCGGTGTGGAAAATAATTGGGAAACGAACGTCCTCATGGATCAATTCCTCGTGATACGCCATACAATCCGCTCCTTACTTCGAGATAAGGCAATATTATGCTAAAATAAGTCAAAATCCGGCCTTTTCACCGGCTTGCACATAGTATATACTGTTTGCAAACAAAGTGCAAGGGGTTGCAAAATAATTGAATATCAAGTGGATTGAAGCATTGGATGAGAACGAAATGGGGCGCGTTGGGGAGACGATTTTGCGTGAGCAAATTGTATCAAATCCTTCCTCGGTGCTGCTACTTCCCACCGGACAGACGCCGGTTTCGGTTTATAACCGGCTGGCCGAGCGGCAGGAAAGGGAGCCGATTGACTGGCGGCGGGTGCATACGGTTAATCTGGACGAGTACATATCGCTTTCCCCTTCTCATCCGCAGAGCTATCAGGCCTTTATGAGGAGAAACCTGTTCGATCGTGTGGGGCTGACGAAGGAGCAGACCCGTTTGCCGCGGGGCGACGCGGCTGACCCAGCTGCCGAATGTCGCGCTTACGACGAGCATATCCGACAGCTCGGCGGCATTGATTTTGCTTTGCTCGGAGTGGGGCACAATGGCCATATTGGCTTTAACGAACCGGCAGACAGCTTCGCGGCGGGAACGCACGTGGTCGATCTAACGCCTTCCACACGGCAGGCCAACGCCCGCTTTTTCGCGTCTATGGACGAAGTGCCTGCGCAGGCGATTACACTGGGAATTGACCAGATTATGCATGCCGAGCGTATTCTGCTTCTGTGCGGAGCGGATAAGAAAGAGATTGTGGAGTCGGCCTTTTTGGGACCGATTACGCCCCGCAATCCGGTATCGGTTCTGCGGCTGCACCGGGATGTTACCGTGGTGCATTGCTGGAAACGATAACTTTTTCAACGTACAACGGCCCGCTGCTTTTCGGCGGGAGATGGATAGAAAGGATGATGAACGATGAAACCGTTTCCTATTGGAGTGATGCTCGACTCCTTTCGTCTGCCCCTAGACGAGGCGATGGCTCAGGCGGCGCGCATGGGAGCGCAGGGCTTTCAGGCCTATGCCGTCGGCGGTCAGATGGCGCCTGACGCACTCGATGCCGCTGAGCGTCGCGCTTTGCTTCAAAAAGTACGCGACTCGGGCCTGTGCGTGTCGGCCTTGTGCGGCGATTTTGGTCTGGGCTTTACCGACCCGGCCCGCAACCCGGAGCTGATTGAAAAGAGCAAGCGTATTCTCGAATTGGCCGTAGATCTCGATACTAAGGTGGTGACCACCCACATCGGCGTTGTGCCGGAGGATTCCTCCAGTGAAACCTACCGCGTCATGCAGGATGCCTGCGGACAGCTTGCCGACGCGGTGAGTCACGGACTCATGGAGGAGCCTGTAT
>CABQCM010000082.1 GCA_902462665.1 uncultured Oscillospiraceae bacterium
GTGCAGTGACGGGGGACTCCGTCGAATCCATATACACGCTGTACAAATCTTTAATTTGGTTGGAAATACTCTCTATGCGGCAGCCGCACAACCCGGTAAGAAGTAGCGCGCCAGCCAACACCAAGGCATATGCTTTGTATCGGATGGATTTCATCGCAATTACCATACCTCGCCGGGCAAAGAAAAACCTTTCCCCGCAGAGGCCTTTCCTTTGAATTACCGCTCGTACCAAAACCGCTGTCTCGCGTTTTATTGCTTGTCGTTTTCGGGCTGGGACTGGACAGCGGGAATCTGCTGACGCAGCGCGGCCCGGGTCTTGCGCACCTCGGACAGATTTTGTGTCAGCCCCTCGTCGGCCCGGCGCATAATATCATCCACAAAATCCTGCGCAGCCTTGCGCATCTCGCGGCTCTTCCCCTGCGCCTGCACCATGATTTCATGCGCTTTCGCCTGAGCCATACGGGTAATTTCCTCCTGCGCTACGATCGCGCGGGCGCGTTCCTCGGCGTTGCGCACGATATTTTCCGCTTCCCGCTTGGCGGTCGTGATGATTTCAGCACGGTCGGCCACAATACTCTTGGCCTGTTTGATTTCGGTGGGCATATTCAGACGGATATCGTCAATCACCACGCGAAGCTTTTCAATATCCACCACACGGCGGCCGCCAGGCAGGCTCAGCCCCTTTTCCAACATATCGTCAATCTGATCCAGTAATTCTTCTACGTTCATCGTTCGTCATTCCTTTCTCACTTCACCCCGCCGCTTGCTCGCGGATCACTCGGTAATAAATATCATCTATTTTTTCCGGCCGCTGAGCCGGTCTTTGATGTCGTCATAAATTCCGTCAGGAACAAAATCGGCAATGTCGCCGTCCAGACTGGCAATGAGCTTGACCATGCTGGAGCTTAAGTACATATTTTCCGCCCGCGTGGTCAAAAAGACCGTATCCACCTCGGGATTAAGCTTTTTGTTGGTCAACGCCATCTGGAACTCATATTCAAAGTCAGAGAGAGCACGCAGACCCTTGACAATGGCCGTCGCCTTATGCAGACGGCAATACTCGGCCAGCAGGCCGTCATAATGATCTACCTCGACGTTATCCAGCGAAGCGGTCACGCGGCGAAGCAGCGACATACGCTCCTCCACCGAGAAGCTGGGATTTTTGGCGCTGTTGGGCATCACCAGCACCGTCACCCGGTCAAACATCCGTGAGGCGCGGCTGATGATATCCAAATGCCCGGTGGTCACGGGATCAAAGCTGCCGGGACATACGGCAAAAACCTCTCTCATGCCTGTCACCTCGTCCAATCAAATTCAACGTTCGCCGCCCCTGCGGTAAATCGTGACGGCGGTCTGGCCGTAACGGTAGGAGCGATACAAAGGGATTTCCCCCGCTGCGGAAGGCATCTCCTCCCCCAAACGGTGCTCGCAAACGAGCATACCGTAGGCGGAAAGGCAATTCGCCGCGAGAGGCAACGCTCTTTGCAGCAAGCCGGAATCGTAGGGCGGATCGAGAAAAATAATATCAAACTCATCCTGACAGCCGCCGCAAAAGGTCAGCGCGTCGGTGCACAGCACCACGCTCCCCGCCTGCAAACCGGAGGAAACACAATTCTCCCGAATGATTTCAGCAGCCTTCGGATTGCGGTCAATCATGACTGCACGCACAGCGCCGCGGCTGAGCGCTTCCAGCCCCATCTGGCCGCTGCCGGCAAAAAGATCCAACACCCGGCGCCCCTCAACATCAAACTGAATGGCGCTGAAGATACCCTCCTTCACCCGGTCGGTGGTCGGGCGGGTATCCTCCCCCGGTAGGGTTTGAAGCCGGCGCCCCCGCGCCGTGCCGGTAATGATGCGCATGACACCAATCCTTCCAAAAGGGGACACGTCCCCAGATACATTTATTATGGCATGGAAGCCGCCGTGTGTCAACAGGAATTTTGACGGAGAGTTCCACCAAATAGGAAAAAATCGCTGAAAGCAACGAATTTTGACGAACAGCGGCGTTAAAAATATTCACAAGGCGAAAGCCTATCTGCGCGTTTCACCCTGCATTACACGAATCATTTCGTTGTTACTCCCGCGATTCGATTTTCCCGCCTGGGTGATAATGCGCGTAAACCGCCTCGGCCGCGGCGGCATTGAGCCCTTCGGTGGCCTTGAGTTGCTCGAGGGTGGCCTGCGCAATCTTATTGGGGCCGCCGAACGCCCGAATCAGGGCGGCGGCCCGGGTCTTGCCAATGCCCGGGATGCTGGTGAGGGTGGTGCTCATCATGGCCTTTTTCTGCTTGAGACGATGATAATCAATGGCAAAGCGGTGTACCTCCTCCTGAATGGTGGACACCAGCGTGAAAACCGAACGGGTCGCCTTGAGCTGAATTTCCCCCTCGCTGCCGACCAAGGCGCGGGTTTTGTGATGATCGTCCTTGACCATGCCAAACACCGGGACAAAGACGCCCGCCTCCCGCATGGCCTGCTCCACCGCATGGAGCTGCCCCAATCCGCCGTCGAGCAAAATGAGGTCGGGCAGCAGGCCGAAGCCCTCCCCCGTGTCCTTTTTCTGCTCGTACTCCCGCAGGCGGCGCAGCAGCACCTCCTTCATGGACGCGGTGTCGTCCTGCCCCAGCCTCCCCCGTACCTGAAACCGGCGATAAGCCGAGCGATAGGGCTTGCCATCGCGAAACACCACCATGCCACCGACCACATCGCTGCCCGCTGTGTGAGAAATATCGTAGGCTTCGATACGCGCGGGCACCGTCTTCATCCCCAGCAACACCGCCAACTCATCCAGCACAGCCGACTGCCTTCCCTTTTTCAGTACCCGTTGAGCCAGACGTTCGGCCGCGTTGTCCCGGCACATTTGAACTAACGAACGCTGTTCTCCCCGCTGGGGAAGATACAGCCGCACCTTGCGCCCGGCGCGGTGAGACAGCCACTCGGCAAGCAGCTGCTCGTCGTCAGTAGGCCCGTCCAGACTGATGCGCGGCGGGATGTCGTCGCGCATGGCGTAGTACCGGCTGAGAAATTCCGACCGTGCGGCCGGTTGATTTTCCACCGGCTCGACGATGAAATGTTCCCGGTCATGCAACCGCCCGTTTTCGAATCGAAAAACCTCGAAGCAGGCGGCGTCGGGGGCGCAGGCCAGAGCGATGACGTCCTGATTTTCCACCCCCGTGTCCACCACCCGCTGCTTAGCCGACATCTTTTCGATGGCGCGGATACGGTCGCGGATTTTGGCCGCCTTTTCAAACTGGAGCCGTTCGGCCGCCTCCATCATCTCCCGGTTGAGCTGGTCCAGCGCCGCGTCCGAGCCGCCCCGAATAAATTCCAGCGCCTGCTCGACCGAACGGTCGTAATCCTCCTGGCTGATTTTGAGGGTGCAGGGGGCGCTGCAAAGCCCGATGGCGTGATTTAGACAAGGCCGCCGGGAACGCCCGGCGTCGCGCGGGAACACCTTGCTGCACCGGGGAAGCAAAAAAATACGGGAGGCCGCCTCGACTGCCTCGGTAACAGCATAGCTGGAATTATAAGGGCCGATGTATTTCGCCCCGTCGTTCTCAATTTGCTTGGCTGCGCTGATGCGGGAATAAGGCGGCGGCGTGACCCGCAAATAGTGAAACCCCTTGTCGTCCTTGAGCAAAATATTGTATTTGGGAGTGTACTGTTTGATCAGAGAGCACTCAAGAACCAGCGCTTCAAACTCGGTGCCGCAGACGATGTAATCAAATTCTCTGGCCGTCTCCACCATCTTCTGCACCTTGGGCTCGTGCTTGGCGCCGGCCCGAAAGTACTGACTGACCCGGTTTTTGAGAATCTTAGCCTTGCCGATATAGATAATATGCCCCGAAGCGTCCTTCATAATATATACGCCCGGCTTTTCGGGCAGCAGAAGCGCCTTATGGCTCAACTCGGATAGTTTCGGATTATTCAAAAGCTTCTCCTCCCCCGAAATCGGCAGAATCAATTCGTTTCATTGAGCGACTGTAAAAAGCGCCGCATTCCTTCGAAGAGACATTCGATGTTGCTTTCGTCCATCACGGTATCCCGTTTGGTATGAATGCGCCCGAGGTATAACCCCCAAAACCGGCTGCGCCGGAAGGCCGCCACCCCGGCGTGAACCGGGAACTGCATTTGATCGGACGGATAGAACACCGCCGAAGATTTTTCCATCTGCACGCACTTTTCCTGCGCCGCCGAAAACGCTTCGCGCATGCGCTCGCCATAGGCGAGTCGGGCCTTTCGGCTGAGGATGAGCAGAATATGGTTGCCGTCGGAAATACAGTCAAAATTAATCAGCAGCTTTTGTTTCATTTCCGCCTTATGCTTTTTGCGAAACTGCGCCGAACCAAGCATTCCATATTCCTCATTGTCAAAAAACACAAAAGCCGCTTGGGCGCGTTCTCCCTCGTCCAGCCGCTCCAACAGCTCGCACAGCATGAGCACACCAGAGGTATTGTCGTTGACGGTATTGCGATTGGGCCGTCCCCCGAACATCAGAAAGAGAAAGGCCGCGAGCACCAGCAAATCAGCAAAATAAGCGACCCAGAAATTGTCCGTCAGAAAAATCGCCGCCGTCGATAACGCAAAGCTGATTGCAAAAAGCGGGAGGCAAAGGAGCAGAATATATAAAATGGTGCCCAAAATATTCTTCGGCATTAACAAATTGGGAAAGGGCAGCGCCGCGCAGGTGTCATAATGCGCTGTAAAAACCACCTTAGCCGAATTAAGGTCGCCAATGACGAGGTTGCGGCTGCGAAACAAACCGCCCTCCTCCACCGCCGCCTGCGGGAACTCCCTTTTCATAAACTCCAAAAACGCGTCTTTTTGCTTTCTCGTCTTGCGCATTTGATAGCACGCAAGAATGTTGCGGGAGCGTTCGGTCATCGCTTGACCCTCCTGTGTGAATTGGCATTCGACCGTTCCAAATATTCCGCCGCGGCAAGTCCGGCCGTCCGGCCGCTGGACCAAGCCCATTGCAGGTTAAAGCCGCCGCAGTCCCCGTCCACGTTCAGCACCTCGCCCGCCGCAAAAAGGCCGGGGATTTTTCTCGACTGTAGGGTGTGGGGATCGAATTCCTCCGTGCATATTCCCCCGGCCGTCACTTGGGCCGACTGCCAGGAATGCGCCCCACGGCAATCGAGTGCAAAGGCCCGGATTTTCTGCGAAAGCGAGCAACGCTCGGCCACAGTCAGGCTGGACACTGGCCGGGAAAGCGGGCCGATCCCCGCTGCTTTCATCACACATTCTCCCAATCGCTTGTGGAGCAGACCAATGAGATATTGATCGAGCGTGCGCCCGGCGAGGGTGTGAAAGCGTCTTTCCAATTCCTGTGCGAGCCGTTCCTCATTCCAGTCGGGAATCAGATCGAGGGAGATACGCCCGCCCCCCGCTGCCGACAGCAGCCGGGAAACCTGCAGCACCGGCGGCCCGGACAGGCCGTACTCAGTAAACAGAACCTCCCCGGTTTCCACCCGCTTTTTCCCCTTCGCGCAGGCGGTGACGCGCGCCACCGTCTTGATTCCCTTAAGCGGGCGAATGAGGGAGGTGTCGGTGCGCACCTGCACAATGGCCGGGTGCAGTGCGGTCATGGTATGCCCCAGTCGGGTCAGCAGCGGGTACCCCGCCCCGTCGGAGGCCAGAGAGGAGGAAGCCTTTCCACCAGCGCAGACGACGACCGCCCCCACTGGAAAGGACTCCCGTGCGCCAGTACAGTGTAAAAGAAAACCATTTTGCACCGGCTGAATGTCCTCCACCCCGCAACCGCAAAGCACCTCCACCCCCAGCTCCTGCGAGCGTAGGCGAAGCGCATCCAGCACCGCCGACGCCTGCAAAGAACGCGGATACACCTTGCCGTCCTCCAGCACGACCGGGCTGACCCCCAACCGATCAAATAAAGATAGAGTTTCTTTCACCCCAAAATTTTCAAAAACCTGCCCGGCAAACGCCGCATCCCCATGATACCGTCCTTGTAGGCCGCCCTGGTTGGTCAGATTGCACCGGCCGTTTCCGGTCGCCAACAGCTTCTTCCCCACCCGCTCCCTGGCTTCCAACAGTACGACGGACAACGAGGGAGCTTGCTCCTTTGCGCAAATGGCGGCCATCAAGCCGGATGCACCGCCGCCCACGATTCCCAAGATATTGCGCATGACGGTGACCACTCTCCTTTTCCATTGCCTCCATTAAGGTTACCTGCCGCTTTCCTGCGCAGACAGCGTCCCTTCGTAAAAACACCCCGAAGGACAACGACGAAACAAGCCGGAGCCGAGCCGGCCCCGGCCTGTCGCCAACCTTTGCTATGGTTTAATCGGCCGTGAGCTCCCGCAGGGTGCGGAAACGGTAATTGCCGTTGTGCAAAATGCGCACGTCGGAAAGAATTCTTCCCGTACCGCGTACAGCGTTGCCCAAAGGATCGTCGGCCAGCGTCACCTTCGTGGAAAGCCTCTCGGACAAAAAGCTGCTCATCCCGCGAATCAGCGCACCGCCGCCGGTAAGAATAATCCCTTCCCGCGCAATGTCAGCCGCCAGCTCCGGCGGAGTCTGCTCCAATACATTTTGAATCGTTTTGACCAACGTTTCCGCCGGCTCGGCCACCGCCGCCACCACGTCC
>CABQCM010000083.1 GCA_902462665.1 uncultured Oscillospiraceae bacterium
CGGCCCAGACCTGCGTCAACCATGACAGGCAGGTCAATTTCATCAATGAGAATCTGAATAAATTCTTTCGTGCAAAGCCCCTTGTTGGAGCCGATGGGTGCGGCCAGCGGCATCACGGCCGCTGCACCCGCGCTGACCAAATCACGCGCAACATTGAGGTCGGGATACATATATGGCATCACCACAAAGCCCTCTTTGGCCAGCATCTCGGTAGCGCGTATGGTCTCGGCATTGTCGGGCAGCAGGTAGCGGCTGTCCCGAATCACCTCCACCTTGACCCAATCTCCGCAACCGATTTCCCGTGCCAGTCGGGCGACGCGCACCGCCTCCTCTGCCGTGCGCGCCCCTGAGGTATTGGGCAGCAGCGTCACCCCTTTGGGAATGTAATCCAAAATATTCGCCGTTCCACCCAGATTAGCCCGGCGCACCGCCAGCGTCACCATCTGCGCGCCAGCCTGTTCCACCGCAGCTTGAATCAATTCCAGGGAATACTTTCCCGAACCCAATATAAACCGTGAAGTAAATTCTTTTCCTCCAACGCTCCAGCTATCTTTGCTGCACATGCTTTTTCTCTCCTCATCATTGATTTATGTCAACCTGAAACAAATTAAAATCGCCGACACGTTGTACCCGAGCCGCGCTTATCCTTCGGTTTCCCCCAAAATGAGGCGCAGCACCATATTGGCCTGGTGCCCTGCGCAAACCATCACGCGGGGAGCCATCAGCCCCCGGCCGCGCTCGGCCTGCGTCTGTCCGTCCCCACAGACATACAGCCTGCGTCCAAACCGCCGGGTCATCACGCTGTTGGCGCTGTCCGTCCCCGCCATGCCGGAACCGGATACCACCACCGTATCCTTCGCCCCCGTCAGCAGGGCGTTGACCAGCATAGCTTTGATTTCCGCTCCATCCAGCGCCTCGCAAACAATGGGATCGTTCGAAAATACTGCGGCGGCATTGTCCGCCGTTAAACGCACCTCGTCCTCCAGCACCGTTACAGCAGGGTTGACTTCGGCAATTTCCTCCTTGAGCGCCTGTACTTTGGACATTCCCAAATGGCAAATACGATATTGCTGCCGGTTGAGATTACTCGGCTCCACCGTATCAAAATCCACCAGATGCAACGTGCCAACTCCAGTGCGGGCGAGCGCCAGCGCGATGGAAGAGCCAAGTCCCCCCAGCCCCGCAATCCCCACCCGGGCCGCTTTCACCTTTTCATACACGCCGGGCGTATGGCGCGCGCACAGCATCCTCTCCAGCCGGTCGGGCGGCGGCATTTGCCCGCGTGGGATGAGAATGACTTCTTCCCCGCCCTGCAAAGGGGTCTCGCTCGAGCATTGGTATCCGTCCACAACGCAGACCAGTTCCTGCTCCGAACGCCCCAAATATTCCACCAGTTCTCCCACCGTGCGGCCGGGGAACTCGACTAGAACGCCATCCACTGTCACCTTCATTTAACCGCCCCCCACAAAACTGACAATTTCCAACTCCTGGTCGTCCTGCAGCCGGGTGTTAGCATAATCGGCGCGCGGAATGATTTCCCCGTCCAGCTCGACCGCAATCCGCGCGGGATCGACACCGGCCTGTTCCAAATATTCCATCAGCATCATACCGGCCGCGCTGCTTGGCCGGCCATTGATTTTCAGCACAAAATCCCCTCCCGTTGGATGATCATCTCCGTGAAGGAATCAAAAAAAAGCCGCACGAAGAAAACTACACCCGTGGTGGTGTACCCCTTCGTGCGGCTGAATGCCTTCACTCTGATGACATCATAACAAATACGCGCTGGCTTGTCAAGTACAATTGATGTCAAAATTGTAACCATTTTTTGCTTTATTTTTCTAGTATATTGTGCTATACTGTTATCAGAAAAACAGGTTGCAACCGTATTCTCCCTTCCCCCTGTCATAAAAGCAAATGGAGGACGAAAAGCGGCAGAACGAAAATAGAAAGGATGACACCGATGAAACGAACTCTGGTTATTTTGCTCGTTGCGGCAATCGCGCTTTTGAGCGCCTGCCGTCATTCCCCCGCCGAAGTGCAAACGCCCGCCGCATCGGCAGGAGCCTCTGCGACCGATTGGCTCGAATCCGGCATGCCGGTTGCTGCCGAGGAAGAAGCGGTGCTCGAGGATGCGACAGCCGCTGCGGACGGCGAACCGTTTTCCTCTGCCGCGCCGTCCGAATTTCTCGATGGTAAAACTGCGTCCCCGACGGATTCTCGGCAATCGGCAGCGCCGCCTACAGCGCAGCCGACAAGCTCCGAGTCTCCCACTGTGGAGGAAGGCTCATCGGTAAGTCAGCTTGATTGTCATAGCCCTGCACGCCAAAATGAACCAATCCAGATTTCACCAGATCTAAAATATGACGTCAAGGACTACGAGGAGCCGTCCGATCCCTTCCTGGCGTCCGTGCTGAATTTTTCCTGCAACACTTCGGCGCAGGTGCTGTCCTCTGGCCCGGACAACACCGTTTTTTGTCCCATCAGTCTCTACTATCCCCTGGCCCTGCTGTCAACCGGCGCGAATGGAAGCACCCGCGCGCAAATTGCAGCGGCGCTGGGAACGGGGAACTGGACCAACGAGGAGATTGCCCGGCAATGCGCCCGGCTATACAATCGAACCCGCCGCACCGGGCAGGATTGTGCTTATCTGGTGGCCAACTCCTTATGGTGCCGGAAAGGCCTTTCCATCTCCCCTGTCTTCGCCCGCACGGCGGCGGAGCAATTCTACGCTTCCATCTATTCGGCGGATTTTTCCGATCCCACCACAGCCGAACGAATGCAGCAATGGGTGCGCGACAACACCAACGGGCTCATTTCTCCTACCATTGATCCGCCAAAGGATTCCATTCTTTACTTATGCAACACTGTCTATGTGAAAGGAAAATGGTCGTCCCCCTTCTCCTATCCAATGCCGGGGAAATTTACCGGCCGCGACGGCAAATCAATTTCGTGTGACTTTATGCACGCCACCCGGGATGGAAATTACTACAAGGGAGCCAATTACACCCGCGGCGACGTGAGCATGGGAGAGCTTGGTACCATGAGCTTCTTTTTGCCGGACGAGGACGTGGCGCTCGAAAGCCTGCTAAACGCCGAACAGCTCAAATCCATGCTTCTGCGCAAAACGGAGTATTGCGAAATTGCCTATTCGATTCCCACGGTGGATCTCAAAAGCAAGGTGGATTTAAAAGAAATGCTGACTGGGCTGGGCATTCAAGACGCTTTTGACGCATTCCACGCCGACTTCACCCTGTTGGACGACCCGACGCAGACTGTTTATATTGATACCGTTACCCAGGAGGCCCGCGTCACTTGGGACCAATACGGAGCCGAGGCGGCCGCTTATACCGAGATGTTAGCGCCTGGCTGCGCTCCTCCCGACCAGGAAAAGCCAAAGCCCAAAGAACTCAACCTCAACCGTCCCTTTCTCTTTGTGATCCATTCCAACGAGGGCATTCTCTTTGCTGGTACCTGCTATCAGCCGGGTTGAGCGTAAATTATCATCAACCGAATTATTTCAAGTAAAAAAGAGAGAAGTCATTTTCATCGTGACTTCTCTTTTTTCGTTTGCGAGTTACTCGATAACCAGAATCATCGGCGGTGTGGGAGAATCCACGCCGCCTAAAAAATCGCCCTTTGCGATCGCCTGCTTGACAATGGCCATGGGAATGGAAAAACAATCATACTGGCGAAATTCCGCCACACGCCCTTCCAAATGCTTTGGAATCGTGATTTTCAGTTTGGGAAGCAGTTCGCGCAACGGTTCTTCCAGCACATCCGCCAGCCGGCGCACGTATTTCACCGTGATCTGATACAACGCATCGTACTGCGATTTGCTGAGTACCGGTATCGCAACCCGCGGGCGTTCATTTTCGTATCGCAGAATCCCGCAATGGGCCAAATGCGGTATATCCTCAAGGAACATCGAGTTAAACCCAACCGCGTCAAAGGGAATCCCCTGATGAACGATATAGAGAAGCTTGCAAAGATTATCGTCGTGAATCTCGACCGGCCCATCATACTCATACTTATTCAAATCCGGCTGGGTGTCATACACATGAAGACAGATGGATTTGGAATTCAAAAAATTTTCCCAGTAAGCCCGGCGTTCCCCACCGTAGCAATACTGTCCAGCGCGATAATGCTCGAAATCAAAGTCCATAGGATAACGGTGCCCCAGCGCAATCCAGGCGCCGCCATCCGGACGGGCGGGAAATTCTTCCTGATTATCGACAATCCGCCCGGCCGCCGTATAGATTCCCCGCGAAAACACATGCAGCATGGCGTAATACTCCATCATCACCCGCACCCGACCGCTGAGGCTGCCGCACCAGGGCAAGTTCCTGATATCGGCGAACAAAGCCTCCATACACGACCAGATTGCATCGTAATGACGATCGGCAAACATAATTTCTTCATCCAGTCCCTTCAAAACCTGCTCCGGCGTCACCATCATAAAGTCGGCAAACACTTTGTTCCCGACACGGCACATCAGCTCGGATTTTACCAGGGCTTCCACCGCATTCTCGATATACGGGGTTGGTATTCCAATGGCCTTGGCAATTTCGACCACCGTAACCGGCTGTTCGTAAGCAAGAATAAGAATGTTTTGCTTCATCAGGTCGTTCGACACAAGCGACCACGGCTCCTGATGTATTCCAGAGCATCCATGACAGCCGATATCCAGACGCTCAGGAATATAGCTTTGCGTTTCGTATGGTTCCATGGACTCCAGTCCTTTCCGCATCTGTTCTCTGCCGGAGGACAGCCTTGACAACACCGTGCCCTTGGGCACTCCCAGCTCGTCGGCGATACTTTGCACTGTTTGGCCTTGCAGATAGTGCTTGACAATCACCGTTCTTTGCAGCTTTGCCAAATAGGCGACCTCCCGACGAACCTGCTCGGCACTCGGAGTGTCGATGACCGAATCGTCTTCGGGCTCCTGGATGAGCATATCCATGCTGACCGTGGGCAGTTTGTATTTGCGCCGGAGCATATCGTTCCATTTGTGACTGAGTACCGACGACAGCCAGGAGGACATATTGGATATTTCCCCGCCTCGCTTCTGGTATGCAAGAGCTGCAAGCAGCACTTCCTGGGTGAGATCCTCTGCATCCGTCAGGTTCCCGCTCTTTTTCAAGGCAATCGAAAACAGACGCTCTGTGTAATTTGAGAGTTCATTTTTCATATGGAATTCCTCTTTTGAAAGCTTTCACCTATCAGTCGCAGATTTGCCGTTTGATTCGGTGGAATTTTTTAAAAATTACAAACAGCCGTTGGCAAACAAACGGTTGATTTAAAAACAATCAATTGATCATTGCTTTTGAAACTGGAACATATATAATGAGGTTACAGGCCTGAAAACGGAATAAGGAGCAATTTATCATGACATTAAAAATAGGTCGCAAAATTAGATCATTGAGAACAAAGGCCGATGTAACACAAGACCGCCTAGCCGAATATTTGGGTATAACAGCACAAGCGATTTCCCGCTGGGAGAGCGAAATTTGCTATCCCGATATCGAAATTCTGCCTGCAATCGCCGACTTTTTCAATGTTTCTCTTGATGAATTGATCGGCGTAGACCCGACCATAAAAGAAAACAAAATTCATGCGTATATGAAAAAGGCCAACCAAGCGCAATGCGCCGGCAATTTTGCGCAGGCCGTTTCTATTTACCGGGAAGCCGTGAGTCAATATCCGTCAAGCTATCAATTGCAAGCCTGTTTGGCTTCCGCAATCGGTTGTGTGGATAACGGCGTAAAAATATCTCTGGAATCCGCAAACGAAGCCATCCATCTATGCCGCCGCATTTTAGAGGATTGTGTGGACGATCCGATTCGGTATCACGCCCTCACCATTTTGTGCTGGATTTATTACCGGCAGCTGGACGATTTGGAGAAAGCAATGGAGATTGTCTCCCGACTCCCCAAACTCTATCATTGCCAGGAAATTGTACAGGCAGAAACACTGCAAATACGTATGCCGTCTGAAACAGCGGAAGAATTTATCGGGTCTTTGATATCGGCCCTGCTGATCGCCTTTGACAAACCGAAATTTGCTTATTGCGACAACAAAAAGGTGATGATTGAAATACTGATTGACGAGCTAAATGGATTATTGGAGAAGTTATCCAAATAAAAATTAATTTATAAAAAAAACAGATGAATTGCCAAAAAACAATCCATCTGTTTTTTCTTTATCCTTGACAGAAAATAGGCCTATTGACCGCCGGCATCGTTCTGTTTCAAGCAACGCGCATGTTAAAATAGGCCGCTTTCTTTTTCCATACCGAAGCGTTACCGCTCGAGGCTTTGGTCGCGGGCGGGGCCAACGCCCACCATCTTGACCGGGCAGCCGAGCAGCTCCTCCACGCGGGCGATGTAGTGTTTGGCTGCAGCCGGCAGCTCGTCAAAGCTGCGGCAAACCGAAAGATCCTCCGTAAAACCGGGCAGCTCCTCGTAAACGGGAGTGCACTGCTCCAGCAGCTCCAGCAGGAACAGCTCGATCTTGGCCTGCAGGATCTG
>CABQCM010000084.1 GCA_902462665.1 uncultured Oscillospiraceae bacterium
CGGGATACCGCCCCGCCCGGCGCTGTATGCCTTTTATTTGGCGTATTCGATGGCGCGGCTCTCGCGGATAACGTGAACCTTGACCTGACCGGGATAATCGAGATCGTTTTCGATCTTTTTGACGATTTCGCGGGCAGTGAGCACCATTTGATCGTCCGAAATGACTTCGGGCTTGACCATGATACGAATCTCGCGTCCGGCCTGAATCGCAAAAGAATCCGACACTCCGTTGAAGGAATTGGCGATTTCCTCCAGCTTTTCCAGACGCTTAATGTAGTTCTCAATATTCTCACGCCGTGCGCCCGGACGGGCGGCGGAAATGGCGTCGGCGGCCTGCACCAGGCATGCGATGACCGTTTTCGTCTCCACATCGCCGTGATGAGCGTGAATTGCGTGGACAACCTGCTCGTTTTCCTTATACTTTTTCGCAACCTCAACGCCGAGCTGGATGTGGGAACCCTCCATCTCGTGGTCAAGGGCTTTGCCGATGTCGTGCAGCAAGCCGGCGCGACGGGCAAGACTGACGTCCTCGCCCAATTCAGCGGCCATCAGGCCGGTGAGATAGGCGACCTCAAGGGAGTGATTGAGTATGTTCTGACCGTAGCTGGTGCGGTAGTGAAGCCGACCGAGAAGCTTGACAAGCTCGGGATTGATGTTGTGCACGCCGGTATCCAGAATGGCCCGTTCGCCCTCCTGCTTGATGACATGGTCCACCTCTTTGCGGGCTTTTTCGTACATATCCTCGATGCGGGCGGGATGAATACGGCCGTCGGCAATGAGCTTCTCCAAGGTCAACCGGGCAATCTCGCGCCGGATGGGATCGAAGCAGGACAGAGTAATGGCCTCGGGTGTGTCGTCGATGATAAGATCCACCCCGGTCATGGTTTCAAGCGCACGAATATTGCGGCCTTCGCGCCCGATAATGCGGCCCTTCATATCGTCGTTGGGAAGCGCTACCACCGAGACGGTCGCCTCGGACGAATGATCGGCCGCGCAGCGCTGAATGGCCTGGCTGATCATCTCGCGGGCTTTGGTTTCCACCGTTTCCTTATAACGCTGCTCAAAATCGAGCACCTTGACTGCCTTTTCGTGGGTCAGTTCGGTCTCAAGGTTGTTCAGCAGGTAGGCTTTGGCCTGGTCGGCCGTGTAGCCCGAAATACGCTCGAGCATCTCAAACTGGCTCTTTTTAATGGTTTCCGCCTCAGCGAGCCGCTCGTCGATTTCCTTTGCCTTCAAGGCAATTTTTTCTTCCTTGGTTTCCAAATTGGAGACCTTTTTGTCCAGGGATTCTTCCTTTTGCTGCAGTCTACGCTCCTGACGCTGAACCTCGCTGCGACGTTCGCGAATGTCCTTGTCCGCTTCGCTGCGCAGACGATGGATTTCATCCTTTGCCTCCAGTGTCATTTCCTTGCGTTTGGCCTCGGCGGTCTTCATCGCGTCGTTGAGCAGACGAATGGATTCCTGCTCGGCCGAACCGATGGCCGCTTCCGCTTTCTTTTTGCGGTAGCTGATACCGGCGAAAAAGCAGAGTGCTCCCAGCACAACGCCGCCCACAGCCAGTCCGATCAAAAATGCTGTCAGATCCATGGGGAAAGGAAACACCTCCTTCTATATTAACCGCTTTGAAGAGACGGCGTCTGCCCTCTCCTCCCAGGCTGCGGATTAACCCGGTTCGCTGTTGTGCGCAGGCCGCGAACCCACCCGAATGGTTGCATATTGAAACTTGCCCTCATTCGCCAAATTGAGGGTGAACTTTCACATAGAAACGCATTAAAAATATTTTATCTCTAATTGCCTCAAAAGTCAATATGCCAAGCCAGATTTATTAAAAAACCCGGAAAACGGACTTCTGGGGCGAATTTAGGCGATTTTCGGCGCACAGCGAGGCGACAGCGGGCGCAGCGGGGCTTGCCGGCGAACGGCGCTCGAATCGACGACCGGGGGACCTTATTTGCAGATATGGCGCAGCAGCCGGCTAAGCGCGCCCAAAGGAAGGCCGACGACGTTGTAATAATCCCCCTGGATACCGCGCACAAATACCGCGCCCGCCCCTTGAATTCCATAGCCGCCCGCCTTGTCATACGGCTCGCTGGTGGCGATATAGTCCTCGATTTGTTGGAAAGAAAGGGGATAAAAGGTCACGCGCGTGGTGGAGCGAAAACACCACGTTAAAGCGTCCTGTGCAAGGCAGCAGCCGGTGACGACCTCATGAGTGCGTCCGGACAAAGATTCCAGCATGGCGCGAGCCTGCAAAACGTCCGCAGGCTTTCCCAGCATTTGCTCCCCTAAAATGACCCCGGTATCGCATCCGAGCACCAAAGCCCACGGATGGCGGCGGGCAATCAACGAGGCTTTTCCCCGGGCGAGAAAGACAGGGCGCTCCCGCGCGGGCAGCACGTCGGCCGCCGATTCGTCCATGCTGGCCGGCTCAACGTCAAAATGAGGGACAATGCGCTCGAGCAGTTCCCTGCGGCGCGGAGAGGCGGAGGCAAGAATCCAATGCATTGATCATCGTTCTCCTTCATAAAAAAGTAGACTGCCCCATGAGAAGGGCAGCCTGAATTACTGCCCGGGGAGGAACGCCGCAAGCGCGCGGCGCATCCCCCGGCGTGAAACTCGGTTATGAGACTTGCGAATAGACGCCCGATGGGCCGTCCACCCGGTATTTGATTCCCAGCAACGAAATGGCTCCGCCCCAGCCCGCGGTGGGATCGGTGTTGCGAATGCGCAGAAAGAGCGTGCCGCCGGTCAAGCCATAGTCGGCGGGAGACAGACAGCGCATTCCGGCGTTTTCGGAGGTTACCCGATGGTCGTATTCCTGCGATACATCCCATACTGTCTGGTAATGCTGGTTATCGGAGGAAATCTCCACCAAATAGTTTTGACGCAGGGAGAGGGTGAGGATAGCGGCGGGCAGGGCGTCGAGATCAAAGCGATAGACCAGCCGAGCGTCCAAATCACAGAAACGAACTTCCGCGTTGGAAAACGCGGTATTTTCCACAAGATAGGCTTCGTCCTCGCCCGACGCATTGGTACGCACCAGGATGTCTTCGTAATGGCTGGCCGGCGGAATCTGTTGGCCGACCGTGTCCCACGATACCGTCACGGTAGTGGGGGAGGCAGGGCCGGCGTGGGTCTGTACCAGCAGGGAATGGGTATCGCTGTCCCATTCCACCGCGGTGCCGACGGCCTGACCGGTTTCGTTTTGCGCCTCCACTTTTGCTGGAAACAGCCCCTTTGGCGCGGTGATGCGGGTCGAGATGAGGGCATTTTGCGCCCCGGTAACCTGAAATATGGTCTGTTCTCTCGTTTCCGTTCGGCCATCCTGGCCGATGCTGCCCGAATAGGCTACGTGGGGGAGGCTGTCGTCTACCGCCGAGAGGTCATAGTATAATGCCGACGTGCCCTTAGTCACAACAGGATCGACCACCACCGGCAGGCGGCTGTCGAAGATATCAATAAAGGTTCCTGGAAGGCAAGCGTCGTCCTGCACCGGATGTACCGCCACATAGTTGCCACGCCGCGCAGTAAAGGCATTGGCCGAAACATACGAATAATCGGTATATTGCAGAGCATAGCGGGTGAGCTGGCGCAGAAGGTTTGCACCAGCACGCGAGTCGCTGTAAGCGGCCGAGCTGAGCGAGCAGGCGACCACATGCCCCTGCCCCACGGCGGAGGTAAAGCCGATGGTTTGCCCGCCTGCGGTTAGTACGGGCTGTGTGGCTCCCGCAAAAGCCGCCTGAAATCCATCGTTTTGTACGAGTATGCCGCCCTCGTTTTCCAATTCCGCTTGATAAGAGGGCGAAGTCCATTCCAGCAAAGCGCCGCCTTCCGGCCGGGTTACGCTGATGTCGTCCAAACCGAGGTGCAACAGCAGATTGTTCAGCGGAGTTCCTCCTTTTTCGGAGGGTGACCACCATTCGCTCGCCATGCTTTCGTAAGCGTCATGCCCGCCGAGATAAAGCAGAGTGCCGCCGCCGCGTACCCAATCGGCGATAGCGGTGTTGACCTGTTCGCTCAATGGCTTCATGCAGTCGTAGGAAACCATCAGAAGGGTGACTCCCTCCAAATCGTCGGGGGAGGTAATGCATTCCATGGCCTTTTGGCGTACGGGAATCCCATCGGTGACCAGAGGCGTGGTCAGACCATAGTAACACTGATAGGCGCTGCGTGCCCAGCCGTTGTGCTCGGTCTGCCAGGAAAGGGTGTCGGACAGCAACAGGGCGATGCCCGGCGTGCCGCCGGTAAAGCAGTAATCCTGCCCTGAGATGTCCAACGCGGCGCGGTGAATGTTTGTCTGCTCGGTGCGATAACGGTCCGAAACGTTGGTAAAGCTGCGGTCGGGATAGATGAATTGCCAGCGGTTGACGTCCGACTGCATAAGGGAGGCGACGATTTGGTCGTGGTTGAGAATGCGCCAGTAGGGTTCGTTTTGCCCCTCGGCCGTGTCGGACATGGCGTCGTCCAACGCATAGAGGGGGATGCCGTAATAACGCGCTGCGTCCACAAAGGAGCCATAGCCGAGATAGCCGCGCACAAAGGGATACTCTTGCACCACGCCGCCGCATGGAATTGCACCGGCAATGGTGTTGCTCCAAACCTGCGCGGTCAGCGAACCGACCCGGCGGGTGGCTAGCATGTGATGCACCCCGCCGGTAATCCCGCCGTCGTAGAGCGAATAGGCCACCGTGCTGTGCGGGGCGATGTTGAGCTCGATGTCGGGAGAGATGGCGGCGATAGCGTCGGCATAGGTTTCAATCGCCCGCGTGTGGGTGAAAATATTCAGCCGTTGGGACTGAAAGACCGCCTCGGGCGAGGAGAGTGGGTCTACCCAGGGGGCGCCGAAATGCTCCTGCCAGAGTTGCTTGTAGGTATCGCCGTAAAGCCCGCGCCGCAGCATTTCAGGCTCAACGATGGAGCACATGTCGGTGTCGGGAGTCAGAGAAGGCAGCAGATGCTCGCGGATAAAATAATCCATGTACTGCTGCGTCAGCAGCACATAGGGTCGGGAGCCATACGGCTCGCCTGAGGAGGTGTACTGCAAATCCTCCGGATGAAGCTCGGCGTATTCGCCGGGGAAATTAAAGTTGAATTCCTTCATTAAATAAGGATATCCCTGCCCGGCGGTGGCGGCCATATCGGTGTTGACGTGCATGGTGTCGTAGTTGACCACGCCCGAATAGCTGCGCGGACCGTCAATCTCAATCGGGCCGCGGCTCTGCACATACTGCCCCTGCCGCATTGAGTAGGTTAGTCCCTCCATTCCAGCGAGAGGCTGGGCGGGAAAGTGATGGTTCAGCCCCACCGAACGCTGTAAAATCATCAGCGCGTCGGCCGCGTCAATTTGGGCGCTGCCGTCCACATCGGCGGCCTGTGCCGCTGCCTCACTGAGCTGCACCAGAGAAACCGAGTGCTGTAAGCACAGCAGCGCGTCGGCTGCGTTGATGGAGCCGTCGCCGTCCACGTCGCCTACCTTGGTCGATTCCGCCGTCGAAATGCGCGGCGTCAGCATCAAAGGGGTCAGAAGAACGAAAGAACACAGGAGCGATAAGATTTTTTGCATTCGTTTCATATCATTCACCAAGCCTTGCCCGGTCAGGGCATACGTCCTTTCGGATGAAAATGGCGGCGTTGGATGTTGCCGCGGCGCGCCGTCTACCGCTATCATAGCGTAGCGTACTCGATCCGTCAAGTATAAAATACCGGGTGCGAAAAGAATTCGTCCTCTGGCTGTCTTGAAGGAATCGGGCGCTTGTGATACAATTAAAGCGAAAGCCAGAGAAGGAAGGAGAAAACCATGGAAAACCTGAAAATACGGTGCGCGATGGAATCCGATCTGAACGTCATCAACAAGTTACTGTATCAGGTTCATCAGGTTCACAGCGACGTGCGACCGGATTTGTTTCGGGCTGGCGCGAAGAAATACAGGGACGATGAGCTGAAAACAATCATCTCGGACGATCGTCGCCCCATTTTTGTGGCGGAACAAGACAGAACCGTTTTGGGCTACGCTTTTTGCGTGCACCAGCAGTATGTCAACGATAATAACATGACCGATGTAAAAACCCTTTATATCGATGATTTGTGCGTGGATGAGACCGCGAGAAATATGCATATCGGCCGGCGTTTGTATGAATATGTCGTGGATTATGCCAGACAGCATGGATATTAC
Organism: uncultured Oscillospiraceae bacterium; assembly: GCA_902462665.1. Classification (GTDB taxonomy): domain Bacteria; phylum Bacillota; class Clostridia; order Oscillospirales; family Acutalibacteraceae; genus CABQCM01. Next base: position 6,173 of record CABQCM010000084.1, read on the forward strand.
AATGTGACGCTGAACGTATGGGCGGATAATGGAAATGCTGTGAAATTTTACGAGAAGCTCGGTCTTAAAATTCAGAAAATCGGGATGGAAAAAATACTGTAGCGTCAAGTTGGAGTGGGAAATATGGGAGGGAGCATTTGCGTGATTCAATATCGTACTTTGGACGAAGAGAAAATTGACCGTGCGTTGTTCCGCGATTTTGTTCGCCGGCAGGCTGTCACAAAATGCTGGCGCAAAGAAAAGGGCGAATGGATCGTCAAAGACGCGCCGTTTGTGGACGATTGGACGCCACAAGATTATGATCAATTAATTGAGTGCCTGAAAAATACAATTTGCACAGGCGGGTTTGTTT
>CABQCM010000085.1 GCA_902462665.1 uncultured Oscillospiraceae bacterium
CGCCGAAGCCAGAGCGATCATAATCATACAGACCTGCTCGTCAATCCCCAGCAAAACGCTGCATACGCTGGTCAGCCCTTTGTATACTGAGGCGGAGTAGGGTAATAGAAACACAAAAATGATAATGCAGGAAAACAACCGCATCCCCGGACTTTCGTACCGGCGTTCAAACAACTGGGGCATCGAGGTGATTTTAAGCCGCCGGGTAACCTCCCGCGTACGGCGCGCCAGCACCAACCATGCTAACAGAGAGCCAAAGATAGCGTTTCCCAATCCTACCAAAGTAGAATACAGACCAAACTGCCAGCCCGATCCCCCGGAATATCCAATAAACATCACGGCTGAAAAATAGGCGGTACCATAAGACAGCGCCGAAATCCATGCCCCGGCATTGCGCCCTCCGACCGTAAAATCGGCCATGCTTCCGTTTCCCTTTTTGGAATTCAGGATGCCAACTGCCAGCATAAACACACCATAAACGGCTATGACAATCCAGATTACCGCTTCCTTACTCATACGCATTCCTTCCTTTCCAGCCAATGGCATTGCTCGTTTCACTTTATCGGTTTAAACCATCGACAGGTTGAATTGTGAACATTGTACCAGAATTGTCGAAAAAAAGCAAGCGAAATTTCGTTTTTCATTTCGCTCTTTCCAACAAACGTCATGAAGCGGGACAACTTTGCATATCAATGAATAACCGGCCTCATTCCATACTGGGGCACTTCCATACAAAGGAGTTAAAATCATGCAGGAAAGCTATCCCATTGCCCGCTCGGAACGTTCGCGTCCCCTGCCTGACGAAAATTTTCTGCCCGCGCCGCGAGAGAAAAAGCCAGGGCATAAAAAAAGCGATCCTAAGGTCGATTTGATGCTGGTACAGCTCATTCTTTGCGCGGTAGCATTACTGGGGGTATTCGGCTGCAAGCTTCTGGGAGGCGAGCTATATGATACGGTACGGGCAAAATATATCGCTCTGGTGTGCGACCAAACCTCCATACACCAGGTGATTGACGCGATGTCAAACCGTCTTTTCAGCACGGAAAGCACTCCCCTGCCGTCAGAAAACAGCTCTCTATCCGCCGAAGGAGGCAGCGACGAAGCCAATGAACCTTATATCGACAATTATAGTATGGTTGCTGACGAGCTGGAACATAATATTGGTAATATCAACGCTATGGCGCTGCCCTTAAACGGAACTATCACCTCTAGTTTCGCCTATCGGGTGCATCCGATTACGGGAAAATATACCATGCATGGCGGAGTGGATATCGCCGCCGCTGCTGGAAGCGAAATCCGTGCGGCCATGGACGGTATTGTACGCAGCGCCAAAAGTGACTCTAGTTCCGGAAATTATCTGATTCTCGATCACAACGAATCGCTTGCTACGATGTATGCCCACTGTCAAGAGCTACTCGTAGAAGAAGGTCAATCGGTAGAAAAAGGACAGGTCATTGCTTTGGTAGGCAGCACAGGGATGTCCACTGGCCCTCACCTGCATTTTGAAGTACGCCTCAATGGAATCAAGCTCAATCCCGAGTGGATTCTTGACTTTACCAAAGCGTCATGAATCTGTGGCTCATGGGATGCAGAATCCAAATTTCTCCCCTCTTTTTTGCACTGATTACCCTGCTTCTTCTGATCGACCGTACCGGGCTAATGCCCTATGTTTTATGCGCTATTGCGCTACATGAAGCAGGGCATCTTATTGTCATGCGTCGATTCGGGATAAAACCGTTGGGAATCGCCCTTCGGCCTTTTGAAATTAACATTCAAAAATCCGTCGTATGCGGCAGTCCTCGCGAAGAGCTTTGGGTGTCTCTTGCAGGGATTGCGGTCAATTTTTTGTGCGTCCTGCTTGCGGCGGCAATTTGGGTTATTTGTCCGTTGGTATGGGCATTGCAATGGGGAGTATGTAATTTGGTGTTGGGCGCTTTTGAAGCTTTGCCCATCGCCGGATTGGACGGTTATCGTGCGCTATACTGCATTGGCTGTCTTCGCCACGGCCCTCGAACGCGAATGAGACTGATTTTTCTGTCTTATCTTACTCTTGCTCTATTAATTATAGCTAGCAGCGTCGTGATATGGGAGATAGGAAATCCTTTGCCGCTGCTATTTTGCCTCTATATGGGGCTTCTGTTGCCGCATCATAAAGAAAGGTAAAAAGCCCCCAAATTTTTTAGACAAAAGAAGTCGACTGCCCTACCGCAATCGACTTCTTTTGTCAATATTTTGTAAAGGTGATACAAAAAAGATCCCTTGGGAAAATTTGAGGAGTGATTCGAACTTGCGCAGCTTTATTCCTGCCAAACCCACTCCGGTGTAGCAATATCCATTGTAGTGCCGTCGCCAAGCTGACCATATGCATTATAGCCCCATGTCCATGCGTTGCCATCGCTCTGCAATGCAATGGTATGATTGGTTCCCGCCGAGATAGATACAAGATCGTCTAAGGACTCGGTTTGAACAGGCTGCAAACGATTTGTTGTCGTATTATCTCCCAATTGCCCTTCTTGATTTCTCCCCCACCCCCATGCGGTACCATCGTTTTTAATGACGACACTATGGAAACCTCCAGCAGCAATCGCAACAACATTTTCAATGTTGACCTTGACGGGTGTTAAACGTTTCGTGGTAGTGCCATCGCCAAGTTGTCCATATGTATTGCTTCCCCATGTCCATACGCTGGAGTCTTGAAGCGCCATACTATGACTTCCTTTTGTGGAGATGGAAGTAACATGAGTTAAGCCCAGTACCTGTGTCGGTGTGGAACGGTTCGTGGTAGTGCCGTCCCCGAGCTGGCCAGAAGAATTGTATCCCCAAGCCCAAACGGTGCCATCGCTTTTCAAGGCTAAGCTATGAGAAGAACCTGCTGAAATCGCGACAACATCCGTTAAATTCTGTACTAGTACAGGTGTGGTGCGTCTCGTCGTGGTTCTATCTCCCAGCTGACCATAGCTGTTTGAGCCCCATGCCCACACCCTGCCGTCGCTTGTGAGCGCCAAGCTATGTGAATTACCAGCTGCAATCGCTATGACATTGCTCAAATTCGACACTTGCGTTGGTGTGGTGCGGTTTGTGGTTGTACCGTCTCCAATCTGACCGGAGCCATTACCGCCCCACGCCCACACTGTACCGTTGTATTTCAGGGCCAGACTGTGGCTACTGCCTCCACCCGCCACCGCTACTACACCGGACAGGTTATCAACAGGCACAGGATAATAATTGTCTGCGGTAGAACCGTCGCCAAGCTGACCAAATGAATTTCTCCCCCACGACCAAATCGTACCGTCTCCGTCCAAAAGCAAGCAATGGGAATTTCCCGCCGAAATCGCGTTTTCCCTCCATACCGCATAGAGGAAAAGGCTTGAATTTAAAGTAATTGTTTGTCCCGCGTAATATGTTGGCTCTGTCGCAACAGGGGACGGAGTCCAGCCTAGGAACGTATGACCTACTTTCGTTGGCTTAATGAGGCTGAGTGTCGTAGAAGTATTCATGGTTGCCATTTGAGACGACGGTGCGTTATAGCCGCCGTTGGCATAGTAGGTGATCGTGTAGTGGTTTATCCTCCAAATCGCATAGAGCGTAGTATTGGCATTCGCGGTAAAGGCAGCCCCCGGACTGTAAGCTGTCCCCGTTCCGTCCGGTTTTGTATTCCAGTGAACGAATTCATATCCTTCGCGGCTCGGAACCTCTGTGCTCAGCGTCAAGGATTCACCATGCCGTTTCACTTGCGCAGGGGGCACCGGGACATTGTATCCGCCCGCGTTATACTCAATGTTGTATGTGCGGAACATTGGCAGGAAAGGAAGCCCGTCATTATAGTTTGCATCCATATCCCATACATTGTCGAAATCCCACGGAGCAGAAGCATCCCAGTTGCTTGCCGTAGTATAGCTGGATTTGGTTTTGAAAAAGCTAAGAGGTTTTGCTGTTAAATCTGTAGTGCTGGGATTATCGTCACGGTATATTCCGCTATAAATATTTGGATAGTAGCATTTTGTTATTGACGTTGTATCAGATGATGAACCATAAACCTTAAATTCCGCAAACCCACACTTAGAATATGCGTTATTACTTATAGCAACGGCAGAAAACGAATTTTTAATAGTTGCATTGCGACTGTGAAGGTAAATAAAACCAGCTTCCTCGACTACTCCAGCGGAATAACAATTAGATATATCTGCGCTTGAGCTACTCATAATAAATCCTGCTTTTGCAAAATCTGAAATCGAATAACAGTTTTGAATTGTTGTATTAGGACCGGCAAAATCTATAAAACCCGCACATGACGAGGTGCCCATCGCGAAACAATTAGTAATATTTGCGTTAGCCGTTGCCCCGCACAGAATTCCTGATAAATTAGGACCGGTTACATTAGCATTCGTAACTGCAAGGTTCTTTATTTCAGCTTTTTTAGCGTTTCCTTGGTTATTTCCATAAACAACCCCAAATAACCCCGACTCTTCTGTATACCTATATTTAGGAGTATTAACGGTCATGTTTGTGATATAATGGCCATTTCCATCAAAAACTCCTTGAAAAGAAAACTGATTTGAGATAGAACCTGTACCATCACCAGAGGCAATAGGTGTCCACCGATAATCCCTTAAATCAATGTCAGCTGTCAGTTTAAAATATGTGTTATAGTAATTTCGTTTATTAATCCTTGTATCATACGCTAGCTTTGCCAATTGCGGTGCTGTTGCAATTAAATATGGGTCTGTTTCTGCGCCTGAGCCACCTGCATACGAATCGGCGGCGTGATTGAGCCAGTTATCCCAAACAGTAACGGTACATCTTTGTTCGGTAAGAGCCCCCTTTCTTGCATAAATTACAGCACTACCAATCCCTGTTTGCATTATTTTCCCGTCTTGATAAACAGCAATATCTGGAGAACCACTGGTATACACTACGCTTTTATCGGTAGTTTCTTTTGGTAAAACTAATGCCTGTAACTTTGCACCATCATCAATAGCACTATGATCCATTCCTACAGAACTACAAACTTTGGGTTCCATAAATATGTTCCTAAGCGATAAACTTGTTGCTGCAACAGAAGGAACTGCATTTAATCCGGGACAACTTAACTTTCTAAAATCGATACGTCCGCTGCCAAAAACATTATCCCATCCCGGTGTTCCAAGATCGACTGTCATGCTTTTCAACAACTCTTTAATCTGTGACGATGTATAGTCCGGATACTCCAAACACAACATTGCAACAGCAGCAGAGACATGTGGAGCAGCCATGGATGTTCCGTCCATTTTACCATATCCGCCGCCTGGAAGGCTGCTAAGAATGTCGCATCCCGGAGCACAAACGGTAACCGCATCACCATCGTTCGAAAAATATGCTGGTAAATCATATTGGTCCACAGCAGCAACAGTTATGACATTCGCATATGTATCACCTAATCGTGCTGGGCAGACTTCTTGTGTGTTTCTACCTTGGTTACCGGCTGCTGCAACAAATATGGGAACCCGTTGTCCACTTTCCGTTGCATTTTTAATGACAGCCTCAACTGCGTCCTCCACCCAACAACCGCCACTAAAACTCATATTAAATACTTCGGCGCCATTTTCATATGCTTTCCGAATGGCCAAGCCAGCATTTACCATCAACCCCTTTCCTTCGTTGTTAAGAGTTTTCATTGGCATAATAATTACATTGTCGGGAGAGCAATCTACAATTGTCCCACTTACATGAGTTCCATGACTACTGTCATCATATGGATTGTTGGTATTATTAATATAATTCCAGCCAGCTTTATCGTCGGTTGTTGATGTGGCCGTTGTAGTCCTGCCCTGCAAATGGCTGTGTCCGTTTCTGCCGCCCTCTGTATCCGGCAGGTATTCAGCGTCAGCTCCCGAATCAATTACAGCGACCACAATTTTTTCGTCATTGTTTTGTAAATGAGTTTTCATACGGCTCGCTTGAATCCCCATTGAATTTTCATTGCCGTCGGTTCCCCAACTTCCAGGAGACGGCAATGCGTTTGATGCCAAAATCTGGTTTAAAATTACATGTTCAATGGCATTATCCGTCTCAAAAGCTTCATAAGCCATTTTCGTTTGTTCCTCTGTTTCGTACTGCAAAAAATACAGTCCCTCACCGTTGGTTACAACAGCTTGCGCATTATAAGTATTTTCAAGTGTTCGTCCGTTTTTTACATATACAACAATTTCCTTTGCTTGATAGGGATTGGTAATAATAATTTTATCTCCATCTTGGTGGATATTTAAATTAAGCACTTCTTCAGCTTGTAATTCTGAAATAACAGGTAATTGGGTAGTGATGCTATCATCGGTTATTTCCGTAAAAATAGTATTGTTGTCTGTTACGGCAATATTCTGCAAGGAACTTGCCAACAGATCGTTGGACGAGGCTACTTCCGCAAGAGCGTTAAGGCAAACACTTTCGCCCTCTGCTTCAATCTCAATATTCCCTGTTTGAGCATCGATTGTCGCTTGCGCTCCCACTGACTGGGCAAGCTCTAATACCGGCAACATAAGCTTTCCAGC